>JBJEJM010000145.1:0-9394 GCA_051878075.1 Clostridium sp.
AAATTACGCTGTGCAGTAGTTCTTTTATCTTTATAATTTTCTAGTTCCTTTAAATCCGTTTCCTTTTTTGTTAATTGATCATTTTTATCTTTCAATTCTGCTTCTTTACCTGAATATGATTCATCATCTTTAGATAATATAGAAAGTTCATTTCTGAGTGCCTTAATATCTTTTTCCAGATCTTCTATTTCTGATTCTAATGTACTTATATTTTTACTTATAGTAGATCCCTTATATCCCAAGTCTTCTATATCATCATTTATTTTCTGTAATTCCTGTTTAGTATTTTTTAAGTTATTATCTGCAATTTTCATATCTATGCTGTTTTCAATCATAATAGATTTAATGTTGTTAAATGAAATTGTCTGTGAATCAGCTGCATAAACTTTTATATTAAAAAAACTGACTGCCGTTATAAAGGAAAGCAACAATCCTATTAATCTTTTTTTCATAACTATAACCTCCTGTATTTAATATCCAAAGATATTTTTTCATAGCACATTTTACATTATCTATAATTATCCAGATTTATCTTTAAATACAGTTATATTTTATAGCTGAATTCTAACCTCTCTATAACTAAAATCTAAACAAATTCTAAACTAATGTAAATTTTACTTTATATTTTGCAACGCAAAAAAATCTGATATACAATACTTATTGGGTTAATTATTAAATATCTAAAGACTGGCATAAAAAAAGTATATGCTTATTTCTAAACATATACTTAAAATACTGACTATAAATTAAATCTATATCCTGCTCCCCATACAGTTTCAATATATTGCGGTTTCCCAGTATCAAGTTCAATTTTTTCTCTTATTCTATTAATATGTACAGTAACAGTTGATGTATCTCCAAAAGAATCCTCGCCCCATATTCTGTTTAATAACGTATCTTTAGAAAACACTATATTAGGATTAGATGCTAAAAAAGCAAGTAATTCAAATTCTTTATTTGCAAGTTTTACTTCTTTGCCTCCAACATAAACTCTTCTCGAATCGCAATTAATACTTAATCTTCCTATGGAAAGTATATTTTGCTGCCTTTTCCCTATCTTTTCCTTAGATGTAAGCCTTTCATATCTATTAATATGTGCCTTGACTCTTGCAACAAGTTCACTAGGACTAAATGGTTTTACAATATAATCATCTGCTCCAATTCCAAGCCCTCTCATTATATAAATGTCATCTTTTTTAGCCGTAACAAGTAATATTGGAATTTCTTTAACTTTTCTTATTTCCTGACATATTTCAAATCCATCTTTTCCTGGAAGCATAACATCAAGCAGAATCAAATCAAAATCTTTATGAAGTGCCCTCTCCAGTCCTGATACTCCTGTAAGGGCTATTTCAGTATCAAATCCATTTATATCAAGATAGTCCTGTTCTAATTCCGCTATACTTTTATCATCTTCTATAATTAATACTTTCTTCATAAAGCATCCTCCTTAATAAAGTGACTACACCACGCTTATTTAGCAACTGACAAGCAGCAGTTAATCCATTGATATTTCTCAGAAATATCTTTATTTTTTCTCTTTGACTGTTAAATATTGTAACCTTGGAATTTTTATTTTAATGGTAAAACCATTTTTATTTAAAGCTTTAATTTCTCCATCATGGGCCTCAATAATATTTTTTGCTATAGCTAATCCAAGCCCACTGCCTTGGCTTGGATTAGTTCTTGATGGATCTCCTCTATAAAAACTTTCAAAAAGTTTAGTAAGTATTTTTTCATCCACACCATTGCCATTATCAGCAATCTCAATAATTACCCAATGATCTTCTTCATATATTAGAATATCACTCTTTTTATCTAATTTTTCATTATATTTAAGACTATTTTCAAGAATATTTAATATAACCCTTCTTATTTCCCTACAATCTATTTTTATCTTGGATTCATTTAAACACTTATTCATATACGAAACTTTAAGTCCCCTTTTCATAAGTTCTTCATAAATACTTTCATAAATTTTATCAAAGTATTCTCGTACACATACTATATCAAAATCAAATGGATATTTTCCTGTATCTAATTTTGAAAAAAGGAATAACCTATCTACAAGTTCATCCATATCACAGGCTTTTTGATGTATAGTATTCAAATATTTATTTACTTTTTCCGGTGTATTAGCTACACCATCAATCAGTCCTTCCACATATCCTTTTATTCCTGTTAATGGAGTTCTTAAGTCATGAGATATTCCTGCTACAAGTTCTTTCCTATTTTCTTCATACTTTAGTTTCGATTGTACGCTTTCCCTAAGCCTTATTCTCATCTCATCAAAGTCATTGCATACCTGTCTAAATTCATCATCATTTTCATAGTTCATATCAAAATTTAAATTTCCATTCTTAATTTGTTCTGCTCCATAGCTCAAAAGTTCAAGTGGTTGAATTAAACTCTTATAAATTTTAGAGGATAAGATAACATTAGTTATAGTGATTATTATAATGGCACAAATAACTACTATTCCTATATATGCCACCATGAACTTTGTCATCTGAGCTCTTATATCAATATGCATAGGCCTGTAATCTGAATTAATTGCTATGATATTCAAATGCTTGTCCTTATACATCAGACTACTCTTGACTAGAGATACTTCCTTTTTCTCCAATACCAAAGCGTTTGATTTAAATAATATTTCTTCTCCTATCTCAGAAATTGCTTTATTATCTCTTTCCGTAAGATTTGAAAATATAATATCACCACCATACTTTATTACAAGGCTATATCCCTTAGGTTTTAATATATTTTCTAATTCGCCTGGAATATCATCAAGAAAATTTTCATCTTCTAACTTCTTCATGTCTATATGTATGGAATCTTGTATCACATATGCTCCTGGCTGGTTTTCTTCAATATAATTCATTTTTTCTTCAAAAAGTTTAAAAAATGGCTGTCTTATTATTAATGCTAATGCAGTGATAAGTATTACAGGTATTACAAGCATTAATATATTTGAAATTGTCAGTTTTCTTTTTATAAACATTTTTTCTCCTATTCTTAAAAATTTATTGTATCTAAAATAATAAATCCTGAATAATAGCTTTACAATTATTATTCTAGATTTATATTCATTATTTGTAAAGAATGTTATTTAAATCATATACACTTCTAGTATATAATTAATTTACATTTTTTGTAAAATAATTGTTTTTATTTTATTAAAATAAGTGTAAACTATTAAGTAAGAGAATTTATGGAAAATTTATGAGGTGATTAATTTGACAACATTTAATATACTATCAGGAGATATAACAAAACTAACATTTGATGCAATTGTAAATGCTGCTAATACGTCTCTGCTTGGTGGCGGAGGTGTTGATGGATGTATCCATAGAGCCAGTGGAAGCAGGCTTCTTGAAGAATGTAAACAGCTTGGAGGATGCATGACTGGCAATTCAAAAATTACTCAGTCTTATGATCTTACTAATATAGGTACTTATTGGATAATACACACTGTGGGCCCTATATTTAGGAACAATGGCTCTGAAGAAAAATACTTAAGACACTCTTATAAATCAGCTTTAGAAGTTGCTGCTAATTATGCTGATATATACCTTAATCAAAGCATAAATATATTTAATAATCAGTTATATCGTTTTAATACATCAAATTTTCTTGGAGGTAACAAAAAAGAAAGCTTAATTGAAGATATTAAAAATTATATTAATAATCATCCTATTAAAACTTTAGCATTCCCTTCCATAAGTACTGGTGCCTATGGATATCCTTTAGAAGATGCAAGCAAAATAGCATTAGAAGAAATATTTTCATTTATCAATGAATATCCTAATGCCTTTGATCAAATATCTATGATCTGTCATGATCAAAAAACATTAGATGTTTTTAATAATCAGTATGAAAAATATAATACAAAAATTACTTCTAACCTTAATTGAATTTAGTCAATATTCAAGTACATATGAAAATCATGTTTTTATATGTACTTGTTTTTACAATTACATAAATATTTATTATGAAAGAAAAATAAATAATCTAAATATTGATAAAAGCCTTGATCACTATTATAATTTCTAATATATTACTTATAAGTAAAATTAAGTTTTATAGTGTTATATTTTTATATAGTTAATATATTATGTATTAGATTTAGAAACATTAATAATTCTGTACATAGAAAATTGAGATTTGAAACATCTGCAATCAAATTTATATAAAAACTAAAGTAATTTGGAGGGAATAATTATGAAAAAACCTAAAGGATTATCAAAAGGAGATAAAGTTGCAATAGTAAGTCTATCAAGCGGTATACTTGGTGAGGATTTTTCCAGACATATTCTTGAAATAGGTACAAAAAGACTAAAGAGCTTTGAATTAGAACCTGTTTTTATGCCAAATTCATTAAAAGGAGTTGATTTCTTAAAAAATCATCCTGAAGCAAGGGCTGATGATTTAAAATCAGCTTTTAAAGATGACTCTATAAAAGGAATTATCTGTGCAATAGGTGGCGATGATACATATAGATTACTGCCTTATTTATTAAATGATAGAGACTTTATTAAATCTGTGAAAGAACATCCAAAATTATTTACTGGATTTTCAGACACCACTATAAATCATTTAATGTTTTATAAATTAGGACTGGCAACTTACTATGGACCATCTTTTATATGTGATTTAGGTGAAGCTGCAAATAAAATGCTTCCATACACAGAAAAAGCCTTTAAAGGTTATTTTTCAGGACATGAAATAAAAGAAATAGTATCCAGTGATGTCTGGTATGAAGAGCGAACTGATTTCTCATCAGCTTCAGTAGGTACAGATCGAGTTTCTCATAAAGAACAGCATGGTTTTGAGCTATTACAGGGAAATAGTAATTTTCATGGCAGGTTATTAGGAGGCTGTGCAGAAAGCCTTTATGATATTTTATCTGGAGAAAGATATGCAGATGAAAAAGAAATCTGCGAAACCTATTCCATTTTTCCATCAAAAAAAGAATGGGAAAATAAAATACTATTTATAGAAACTTGTGAAGAACAGCCCACACCTAAAATACTGAAAAAAGAATTATCTGCCTTAAAGGAAACAGGTATATTCGATGTAATAAATGGAATTATAGTAGGTAAACCTCAAAATGAAAAATATTATGAAGAGTATAAAAATATTTATCTCGAAGTAATAAACAATAAAGAACTTCCTATTTTATATAACGTTAATTTTGGACATGCGCTTCCAAGATGTGTACTTCCTTATGGCGCTGAAGTCCAAGTTGATATCACAAAAAAATCAATTACATTAATGGAACCACTATTTGATTCTTATAGTTAACAAATAATTATTATATATCTTTACTAGATATATAATATAGAACTTCCCTTCTTCTTATCTATCCTCTTGAACTTAATTACTAAAAAGCTAAATCAATGTGTATATATGCTACACATTAATTATAGATAAGAACAAAAGGATTATTCATAATAAAAGTTATGAACATGCATTATTTTACAGCATAATTATTCTTGCACATCTAAATTCATTTTGGAGGTTACTATGGAATATAAACAGGTACAAAAAATAGCAAAAGACACTATTGAATATATAAAATCTGAAATTAAAGTGGGTATAAATCTTCTTGAAATCAGAAAAAAATGTGAAGATAAGATGTTAGAATTAGGTGCAGATTCTTTTTGGTATTGGAACATTGGTGCATTTATATTTTCAGGAACTGAAACAACAGTTTCAGTTTCAGGAACACAGTATATAACATCCTGTAGACTTATTGATAAAAATGATATTATTACAATAGATTTAAGTCCGCAAGTTCAAAATATATGGGGAGATTATGCTAGAACCATCATAATAGAGAATGGTAATATTGTTAGTGCTATTGAAGATGTCAATAATGTCCAATGGAAAAAAGGATTATTGATGGAAGAAATGTTACATAATGAGTTGCTAAAATATTCTACACCAAACACAACATTTGAAGAATTATATTATTACATGAATGATTTTATATTAAAAAATGGTTTTATTAATTTAGACTTTTTAGGAAATTTAGGACATTCTATTGTAAAAGAAAAAAATGATAGAATATATATTGAAAAGGGTAATAATTGCAAATTAAGTGAAGTTAATTACTTTACATTTGAACCACACATTAGTGTTAAAGGTTCTAAGTATGGCTATAAAAAAGAAAATATATATTATTTTACAGATGGAAAGCTTGTTGAACTATAACTCCTAATTTTTTAACTGAATAAAAAGATAATCAAGAGGGTGTTAGAAAGAAAATATCTAACAACCTCTTTTCTATAATTTGTAGGATTTTGAACTTGTGTCAAATAATATACCCACACTTTTTCACAACTACTTATATAAAATAAAGGGTATGTTGGATTACTCCAACATACCCTACAATTCTTAGAAGTATTATTTTTACTATTTTTTTCTTAACCGAAATATCTGTTTAATAAACCTTCGAAAGCTTTTCCGTGTCTAGCTTCATCTTTAGCCATTTCATGAACTGTATCATGGATAGCATCTAAGTTAGCAGCTTTAGCTCTCTTAGCTAAATCAAATTTACCTTCAGTAGCTCCATTTTCAGCAGCAACTCTTAATTCTAAGTTCTTCTTAGTTGAGTTAGTTACAACTTCTCCTAATAATTCAGCAAATTTAGCTGCATGTTCTGCTTCTTCATAAGCTGCTTTTTCATAGTATAATCCGATTTCTGGGTATCCTTCTCTATGAGCAACTCTTGCCATAGCTAAGTACATACCAACTTCGCAGCATTCACCTTCAAAGTTAGCTCTTAAATCAGCCATTATATCTTCTGAGCTTCCTTGAGCAACTCCTATTTCATGTTCACAAGCCCATGCCATTTTTCCTGCTTCTTGTTCTTTGAATTTATCAGCACCTACACCACAAGTTGGGCACTTTTCTGGAGCTTTTTCTCCTTCATATATATATCCACACACTGTACAAACAAATTTTTTCATTTTTTTATTCCTCCTACACACATTTATAATAAACTTTTAATTTTAGATTTCTTTTGTATCTCTCAACAATAATTATTATATAATAATAATTCTCCGTTGTAAATATTTTTTTGAAATTTTTTTATTTATTTTATTAATGCAGTATATATAACTTCTTTTAATAAAATATATATACTAGTACCTGAAAATATTATCTTTTCATTTATTTAAAACAATATTATTTTATTATCAATATTAGAAATCTTAATATTATATGAAATTTTTTAATGTATATATAAACTTTATTGTAATATAGTTTATAATTGATATATAATCTATGATATCTAAATTATATGAGGAGTGTTGTATAAGTGTTTGGATACGTTACTCCCCTAAAAGGAGAACTAAAAGTAAAAGATTTTAATAGATTTAAATGCTACTATTGTGGTTTATGCTGCCATATAAAAAAACAATTTGGAAACATTCCACGAATGTCTTTAAATTATGATATGACATTCTTAGGATTACTTCTTGATGGATTAAATCCAGATGAAGTTAAAGTTTCTTCACATATATGTGTGCTTCATCCTACTCAGAAAAAAATAGTTATAAGTGAAAATAAAGCAGTATCATATGCAGCTTATATAAATATTTCACTTTTTTACTATAAACTTATTGATGATGTACAAGATGATAAATCTATAAAAAGTAGAATTTTTGCTTCAATATTAAGTCCATATAGAAAAAAATTTCCCGAATCACTAGTAAAGATTGATAATAATATAAAAAAATATTTAAATGATCTCAGCATGCTTGAAAATAATAAATCCTTTAATTCCCTGGATGAGATATGTGATCCTTTCGCAAATCTTGTAGGAATTATATTTAGAGATTATCCTTATGAACTTATTGATGATTCAGAAGAACTTAGGAATATACTTTTTTCATTAGGATATTCTATAGGTAAATGGATTTATCTTATTGATGCACTTGATGATTTAAAAAAAGACATGTCTCAGAAGAAATTCAATCCTCTTGATTTTTTATATAATAAAGATAATATGACTTACGAAGACCTAATAAAGTCAATCGAATCAAGAATTGAATTTACTATATTAAACTGTGGCTACAGCATAAAAGAAAATCTATCAAGACTTGACATAAAAAGAAATAAAGATATCTTATATAATATAGTAGAACTTGGACTGATGGATAAATACTTAAAGGTTGTCAATCATTCTGAAGATACTAATGAAACTAAAAGGAGTGACATATAAAATGAATCCATATGAAGTATTAGGCATAAATCCTGGTGCAAGCCAAGATGAAATAAAAAGTGCTTATAGAAAGTTAATCAAGAAATATCATCCTGACCAATACGGAGACAATCCACTTAAAGAATTAGCTCAAGAAAAGCTTATAGAAATTAATAAAGCTTATGAAATGCTTAGTAAAAATGGAGATTCAAACTATAGCAGTAATAATTCCAGCTATAGTACAAATTCAAACAGCAGTTATTCTAATAATAATTATTCAAATAACAGCTATTCTAATAACTTTAATGACTTCCAGGAAATAAGAAGAATGATTCAGTCTCGTAATTTTTCATATGCTGAACAAAGATTAAACAGCATAAGTAATAGAAATGCTGAATGGCATTTTTTATATGGAGTTGTTATGTTTAATAAAAACTGGTATGATGCAGCATTTGAACATATAAATACAGCTGTTAGAATGGATCCTAATAATTTTGAATATAGACAGACTTTAAATTCATTAAATCAACGAAGCCGCAATTTTTCAAATCCTTATTACAGAAATACAAGAATGAATAATAATGATGCATGCGACTGCTGTATTAATCTATGGTGTCTAGATTCATTATGTGAATGTATGGGGGGAGATTTAATAAGCTGTCTATAATAATTTTTAAAAGGGGGTTTATTTATGAAATCAAGTAATATTGCTCAAAGCGGAATAATAATAGCCTTATCTCTTGCTATTTTATATTCTACTTCACTGCTGCCAATCAGCACATTATCTATTTTAACATTGGCTTCATGCTTAATTCCTATTTCAATAATTAGAACATCACTAAAAAATACTATACTTATATATTTATCAGTAAGTATATTAAGTTTCTTTTTAGTTCCAATAAATATAGCTGTTCTTTATACATTATTCTTTGGTGTATATGGCATTATTAAGTTCTTTATAGAAAAATTACATAACCTTATTCCAGAAATTCTATTGAAACTAGCAGCTTTTAATATTTTATTATTCAGTATCTATATGATATTTAAACTTTTTTTAGGATTTAAAATCAATTTTTCTATTTTATTTTTTATTATAGCTGCACAAATAATTTTTTTAATTTATGATTATGCACTTACTATTGTTATATCATATTTTTATCATAGAATTAATAAACTCCTATAATT
>JBJEJM010000145.1:9494-18172 GCA_051878075.1 Clostridium sp.
AAGTTCTGAAAGAAATTTTACAGTCTTAACAGGTGCCTTTCCAACAGAAGTCTCTCCTGCCAAAAGAAATCCTGTCACTCCGCTTTTCACAAAATTATATACACTCTCGACTTCAGTTAAATTAGGCCTCTTTCCTGTTTTCATACTATTAAATAAATGTGTTGCAATTATTACATCTTTATTTTTACTCTTTACAGCTTCATTTATTATTTTATCTTCATATATAGGAGTATCTTCAATTGACGTTTCTGGAATTAAATCACCTCTTCCTATTACTATTCCATCGCATTCATCTAATATTTCATCTATATTTTCTACACCTTTTAAAGTTTCAACCTTAGCCCATACTTTTATATTCTTTTTATTATAATTATTTTTATTGATAAATGATTTTATTGACTTTATATATTCACCATTTTCAACAAATGACTGGCATATTATATCAACATTATTTTCAAGTCCCCAGAGTATAGTTTCTTTATCCTCTCTATTCAAATATAATTCACTTCTGTCCAGTCCTTTTATATTACATCCTTTTCCTTTTCTCAAAATCCCCCCCTTTATAACTTTAACTTTTATAATCCCATGTTCTTTTTCTAAAACTTCAAAAATCATAGTATTATCTTTAATAGTAATAATCTTATAATCTCCGTTGCATAACATATCATTATCTATATTGAGTGGAATTATTTTTATTCTATATCTATTGAAATTTTCCTTAATTTTATCATAAATATCTTCACCACAAAAATATATTTCTTCATTATCATAAACTTTATATATATATTGAAACTTGTTTGATATTCTTATTTTACTTCCCGATACATCAAGCATAATAACTGTATCTTGCTTAATTTCTTTTGCAGTATGCAGAAATTCTAAAAATTCATCCCTGCTTCCATGAGCAAAATTAAATCTTAATGTATTAGTTCCATTATCTATTATGCCTTTAAGAACACTTCTGTCTTTAACGGTTGGCCCAACTGTACTTATAATATACATGTGTTACCCTCCAAAATATCACTACTGTTTATTAATATTAGTTGGTCAATATAATTATAACAATAAATTCACGACAAGCTTTTATTAATCATACTTTACAGTTCTAAAAAATAATGTTGTGAATACATTAATATTATTAAAACTAGTATTAGGAGGAACTATGTTTAAGAAATTATTATTTCCATTATTACTTATATTGGTTTTTTGTTTAAATGGATGTATTTCTGCAAATCCTAAATACATAAATTTCACCACTAAACCAAGCAACCATTATTATACAGATGAATTAAAAAATAGAGTTTTAAATAACGAAAATTTCTCTTTATCTGTTTTTGATACAAATTTATATAAAGATATAACTGTAGATAAAGATGACTGCATTATAATTGATAACTTTTTAACTTCTCTATCACAAGATAACTTCCTCTCCTATGATTCAAAACCTGAAAACAAAGAAATCTTCAGAATGATAATATCATTCACTGATAATAAATATTTAATTAAGGTATACAATGCTTCAATAGTATCTATTTCCCCATGGGATGGAGATTATGAGGAAGATATAATATCTATGGAATCAATACCTTTACATTATAATTTATTAGATTTCTGCAAACATATACAAAATAAACCTATATCTAAAAACTAAATTTATAAATAATGCAGATTTTATCATTCTGCATTATATTTTTATAAAAATTTAAATATTTACTTGACTTAATTAAGAATATCCCTGCTTTTCTATACTCTTATTATTAAGATTATGTTATCATATTATTAAATTTAATATTTAATGCTCAGTATGCATTCATATTGATATATACATACTTAAATATCTGTTGGATATATTAAAATTATAGAGGAGGTTTTTTATAATGATAAATGCTGATTTTCATGTTCATACCTCTGCTTCAGATGGTATTTTATCACCTGCTGAAACAGTTAAACATGCCAAGGAAAATGACGTAAAGTTTCTTTCTATAACTGATCATGATACATTATCAGGACTTGATGAAGCAATTAGACAGGGCTTAAAAGAAAATATAAGTATAATACCTGGAATAGAGCTGTCAACACAGCATAATGATGAAAGCGTGCACATTTTAGGATACTTTAAAGGCAGTTCTTTTAAAAATCAAAATCTTATAGCAGAGCTTAATAAAATTAAGGATCACAGAATAATAAGAGCAAAAAAAATAATAGATAAATTAAAAAATGAGTTTAACATTTCAATAAACTTTGATGATGTAGTAAAATCATCCAATGATACTCTTGCAAGACCTCATATTGCCAGAGCTATAATTAATGCAGGTTACAATTATAGTATGGATTATATATTTAATAATCTTATAGGAAAAGGATGTAAAGCTTATGTTCCAACATTAAAACTTTCAACACAGGAAGGTATTAATTTATTAAAGAAATATAATGCAGTTGTATTTTTAGCTCATCCTAAACTAATCAAAAACTCGTCAATTACTGAATTTTCAAATATGGGACTTGATGGTATAGAAGTTTTTTACTATCAAAATACACCTGAGGAAACTAAATATTATTTTAATTTTGCACAAAAAAATAATCTTCTCTCATCATGTGGTTCAGATTTTCATGGAGACCTTATAAAAGATACAAGACATGGAGATATAGGTTCTGTACAATTTCCTGAAGACTCTCTAAAAAATTTTTTGACAGCATTAGATATTCAATTTAATTAACATATTCCTACAAATCTGCTCTTCTAAATACTGTTTTCAATTTGAATTATAATAATTCTGATTAAAATTATAAAATTGATAGTTGATAGTTTCATATGATATTTCCATTGAATTTCATATTTAACTATTAACTATCAATTTTTTATTATGCTTCTATTAAGAATGCTTTATAGCCTTTCATTGTTTCATAAATATCTACCTTGCTAGCCACTTCCCATGGTGAATGCATATTATGAAGTGCTACACCACAATCAATAACTTCCATATTGTATTGTGCTAAAATGTAAGCTATTGTTCCACCTCCACCAGCATCAACTTTTCCTAATTCTGCTGTCTGGAATGAAACATTGTGCTTTTCCATTATGTTTCTAAGTTCAGCCATGTATTCAGCATTTGCATCATTACAGCCTGATTTTCCTCTTGCACCAGTATATTTATTGAATACCATTCCTCTTCCAAAAAATGCTGAATTTTTCTCTTCCATTACATTTGGATAATTAGGATCAAAAGCTGCACTTACATCTGATGATAACATTTTTGAATTTGCAAGACATCTTCTTAATTTTAAGTCTGAATATCCTTCAGTACAGTCTATTAATTCTGCTACAATATTTTCAAAAAATCTTGAATGCATACCTGTAGCTCCAACACTTCCGATTTCCTCTTTATCTACTAAAAGACAGCAGCATGTTTTATCAGTTTTTTCTATTTCAAACATAGCCATTAATGATGTATAAGAACATACCCTATCATCCTGTCCATATGCCATAATCATACTTCTGTCTAATCCATAATCTCTTGCCTTCCCTGCTGGAACTATTTCAATTTCAGCTGATAAGAAATCATCTTCTTCAAAATCATATTTTTCTTTTAATATTTTTAATATATTAGCTTTAACAGATTCTTTTTCTGTCCCTTCTAATGGAATGCTTCCAACTAGTACATTTAAATCTTCACCTTCAACAACTTTTGCTGCTTTTTTAGTTAACTGATCTCCTGATAAATGTACAAGAAGATCTGAAACTCCTACAACTGGATCATTTTCATCTTCACCTATGCATATATTAATTACTGTACCATCCTTTTTAGCAACTACTCCATGTAATGCTAATGGCAATGTAACCCATTGATATTTCTTTATTCCACCATAATAATGAGTATCTAATAATGATAATTCACTATCTTCATAAAGTGGATTTTGTTTTAAATCAAGTCTTGGTGAATCAAGATGTGCTCCTAAGATTTTTAATCCATTTTCAGCTGGCTCATCACCAATAATAAATAATGCTATTGTTTTTCCTTTATTGTTTGAATAAACTTTATCGCCTGATTTTAATTTTCTATTGCTTTTGATAATTTCATTTAAATCTTCATAGCCTTGTTCTTCAGCAAGCCTTATAACTTCTTTTACACATTCTCTTTCAGTTTTGCATTTAGACATAAATTCTTTATATCCATCACAAAATTCAAAAATTTCTTCTACCTGATTTCCAGTGTATTTAGTCCATGCATTCTTATTGCTATCTTTTTTATTGTTCATATAAAAATCTCCTTCCGAAGTAGTTTATTACAAATCACTTATATTATTCATTCTGCCTTCTATTATATCTACAGGAGTAACATCAGACATTAATGAATATCTATAGTTCACTGCTGCTGCCTCAATAATAACTGCAATATTCCTTCCAGGTCTTACTGGTACAGTCAGCTTCTTTACATTTATCCCCAATATATTCATATATTCATCATATATTCCAAGCCTATCATAATCATTATCATCTTTCCAGTGTTCAAAATGCATTACTAATTTAATTTCTTTTTGTTGAACAACCGAACTTAAACCATATAAAGTCGTAACATCAATTATTCCTATACCTCTAACTTCAAGCATTCCTATAGTAATCTTAGGAGATGTTCCTATTAACTGTCCATCAATTTCTTTAATATCAACTGCATCATCTGTAACCAGTCTATGTCCTCTTTTTATAAGTTCGAGAGCTGTTTCGCTTTTACCTATTCCACTTTCACCAGTTATAAGTATTCCTATTCCTGAAACATCTACCAAAACACCATGAAGTCTTGTTTCAGGTGCAAGTTTATCAGCCATATAAATTGTTGTTTTACTAATAAACTGAGTAGTCACAAGATTTGTTCTTAAAACCCACACTTTATGTTTTTCAGCTTCTCTTAAAAATTCTATATGTGGTTCTAATCCTCTTGTTATTATAAGACAATTTATGTCAAAAGAAAAGTATCTTTGAACTCTCTGCTTTCTAACTTCAGTACTCATATCATCTAAAAAGCTCCATTCCGCTTTTCCAATAACTTGAATTCTCTCCGGAGCAAAATAATTATAAAATCCAGCCAATTGAAGTCCTGGCCTATTTATATCGTTTACTGATATTTCAATATCATCTTTACCTTCAACTAAAACTTCCAAATTAAAATCATCAATTAATCTCTTTACTTTAACACCCAATTGCTCTCACCTTCTTTTATTTTTTACTATTTCTTTTCTCTTTTTATGCTATCTAATTGTGCTCTAAAATTCTTTTTAACGTTATCTATATATCTTTTTCTAAGACCTGCTTGAAGTTCTTTTTCTTCACTGTTTAATTCTCTTTCTTGACTTATTTTATATAATTCATTTATCTTTTCTACAACTTCCTCTATTTTCATCTTTTGAATATCCATTATAATCATCCTTTCTTTTATTACATAACTAATTTTACCTATTATACGTTATATAAGCAACATTAAATAATTCGACATTAATCAACTTTGCAAAAATATTTGTCGAATATACACTTTTTCCATTTTTATCCATTTATGTATTATTAGGCAATCTAACTTTGCACTTTTTATTGTATAAGACTACTTTGAAAGTTTTTTTGCTAAATATTGTCAGTAATTGTACCACGAAAATATTTTACAAAATATTCCTAATTGTTTATAATATATTTATGCAAATTATCCATTTTTATCAAAATAGGGGTGAAGTTATGAATTCTTTATTAATCAATAAACTTAAAATCGATATTTTAATACGCAAACAATTACTTAATATCCTGTTATCTTTTATGAATCCTACAAACAATATAATGGTACTTTTATCACAAAATTTGGACAAATATATTACACTATATCAAAAAAAATTATTTTCCATCTACATAAATACAAATACTAAAAATGAACCAAATAAATTAAACAATATTGCTGCATAAATAAACCCTATGTTTAATTCTTATCTGCTTAAAAATAACTAGATTTAAATTACTCTTGCTTTTTATTTGTAAATTTCACATGTGGTTGGAAATATACTCTTTTTCATATGTATAAAAAAACACCTCATTTCTGAGGTGTTACTTTCATCATAGTTCCCAACATGCCGTTCCCTTAAATATTCAAAACCTGCGCCTCGCAGGTGGGTTAAGCGCAACTTACGTCTGTCTTCTTCCGATACTTATAGTATAAAAATGAAGCCCGACATATTTAAGCATTTTGCAAATCCCGATAATGTAATGTAGGTTGAATATCATAAGTTTAGCGCACATCTCAGGAAATCTATGCTTTTATTATAGCATAAGTGTTTATATTTTCAATAGTATTTTATTGGTATTTATTTCTATTTTGAATATTATTCGTAATCGTTTAAAATCTCTTCCATTTCAACTTCATCTAATTCTGATGAAAAGACTGCTAGAAATCTTAAATATCCTAAATCGCCACTTTCCATACCAAGTGCTTTATATTTTCCTTCTATATCAAATTCTTCAATTGCATCTTCTATAATAGAAGCAATATTATCTTCAGCAATATCTTTTAAATATGGAATATAATACTCATTATACCATTCATCACTTTCAGCTTCAAAATCACTTTCTTCATTTGAATAGCTTTTTGCTGCCATTAATTCATCTTTATCAAAATCATAATAAAATTTCACTAAAGCATAGTCATCTTCCTGCTTTATTTCTTCAACATCAGATAAATCATTATCCTCTAAAAAACTTCTTATTTCTGATATATCCAATTTAATTCACCTCATTTTTAATATAATAGTTTTTTATATTCTTTCTTTATTGCTTCAAACTCTTTATCATCTTCAACGAGATTCAGTTCTTCATTTCCTTCTTCATTAACATCAATTCTAAAAGCAAACATATCTTCTGAACCACTTTCTAATGGTGATAATAATAAATATCCCTTTTCTTCTAAATAAATTTTTGCTATTGCTTCAAAATCTACCTTATTTCCATTTTCATCTTTAAAAGACATTATTTCTTTTTCTTCCACTATGCTCACCATTACTGAAAACTTATAAATTCAATACTTTATTCTTGCTTTTATAATGTTACTTGTTTTACAGTAATTTTCTCCTTCCTTATCTATTAAATTTTTCTAGAAATCTCTTGCTGTAACCTGCATTATTATTTTAGTATTTTTATAAAGCTTATCTAAAACACTACATATCTAAGTCCTTTATATCATATCTAAATCTATTTCTAGACTAATATGCAGATTTAATCTATAAAATACTCTTTCAAGATTAAAAGCTATATATTTTTAACTATTCTAAACTTATTATATGACATTTAATATATTTGTCTATATATTTTTGATTCTATTATTACAATTTACAAAGAAATCTAAATTTATTCAAAACATATTATTCCATGTATGTTTTACTATTCTAAATAATCTTTATTATGTAATAAAAAAACCTAGCATAAATTTATGCTGGGTTTTCTATAAACCAAATTAATATGTCTGCTGAATAGTGAATTCACCAAAAGCATTATATATGTCTTTATTTCGAGATTTAGCTACAGCCTTAACAATAACATATGCTATTACAGCATCTACAAGATGATGAATCATACTTCCTATTAATGTAACTATAAGAGCCCAATCTACTGTCAATCCTATAAATGGTATTGCTACAATCATTTCTAAAAATCCATGAATTGGTGCTGTTATAAGTACTGCCTGTACATAACTACGATTTTTAATTATTATCTTTGCTCCTATAAATCCTACAGCTATATGAGTTGCTGCTCTTGCAACTACAACTATTGGAAGACCTGTTATTAAAAATCCTATTGTTGATCCTATTCCAACAATTACTGCAACAAAAGGTGAAATCAGCATTGAAAGCATCATAGGAACATGTGCCGCTAAAGTTGCTGTAAAAGCAGGTGGAACAAGAATCTTTAAAAACGAAAACTGAATCGGAATAATTATTGCTAGTGCAGTAAGAAGTCCTGCATAAACCATTTGTTTAACTTTATTATTCATAAGATTATCTCCCCCATATTTCAGTTGAAAAATGTTAAAAGAATTGATATATTGTATTAATATTTCTTTTTCTAATATTTAAATCAACTGTCTTCATTAGTGTATATACATCAGTATATACTATATATTCACACCAGTAAATATAAGATATGTATTTTTCTTTTATACTTAAATTTAATCATTTACATTTTCAATTTTTATAAAAATCAATATTTATCGCATTATATTTTTTTCAACTAAATACTGATTCTCTATAATTAGCAGTCTTATATTATTATGAGTTTTATGTTATAGTTAATTCATGATTTAACTTGAATAAGGGGGTTATCTTATGGAACAAATAACAATGTTAGGTACAGGCTCTGCAATGGTAACAAAATGCTACAATACATGTTTTACAATTTCTAATAAATATAATGAATATTTTTTAGTAGATGCTGGTGGTGGAAATACCATTCTTGCTAACTTAGAAAAAGCAGGTATCCCAATAAATCATATACATAATATGTTTATATCACACAACCATAATGACCATATACTAG
The DNA here is from genome assembly GCA_051878075.1 of Clostridium sp. Taxonomy (GTDB): domain Bacteria; phylum Bacillota; class Clostridia; order Clostridiales; family Clostridiaceae; genus Clostridium. The sequence continues at coordinate 18,052 of JBJEJM010000145.1, forward strand.
GTGCTCTATGGATCATCAGAGCTGTTGCTAATTCTATGCTGAATTCTAAATATGACGGTACATTCAATATATACTGTCATAAGAAATCAATAGATGCTTTAAAAAGCATGAGCTCTTTTGT
>JBJEJM010000146.1:0-11013 GCA_051878075.1 Clostridium sp.
ATTAAATTTGTCTGATATAGGAAGTATCTTAACCTGAACTGGAGCAAGCCATGTAGGGAATTTTCCAGCAAAGTGTTCTATTAATATTCCGATAAATCTTTCTATACTTCCAAATATAACTCTGTGAATTACTATTGGTCTGTGCTTTTCGCCATCACTTCCTATATATTCAAGTTCAAATCTCTGTGGAAGCTGGAAATCAAGCTGTATAGTACCACACTGCCATGTTCTGCCTATGCTGTCTTCAAGGTGAAAATCAATTTTAGGTCCATAAAAGGCTCCATCACCTTCATTTATTATATAAGGAAGATTTAATTCATCTAAAGCTCCTCTTAATGAATCTTCAGCCATATTCCACTCTTCATCACTTCCCATTGAATCTTCAGGTCTTGTTGAAAGTTCAACATGATATTTAAATCCAAACTTTGAATATACTTTATCAATAAGTTCTACAACACCTTTAATTTCTGATTTAATCTGATCTGGAAGCATGAAAATATGAGCATCATCCTGAGTAAATGCACGTACTCTCATAAGACCATGTAGTGCACCTGAAAGTTCATGTCTGTGAACTCTTCCAAGCTCCCCTACTCTCATTGGAAAATCTCTATATGAATGTGATTCAGATTTATATACAAGCATTCCTCCTGGACAGTTCATAGGTTTTAATGCAAATTCTTCACCATCGATCATTGAAGTATACATATTTTCTTTATAATGATACCAGTGGCCTGAAGTTTCCCATAATTTTTTATTAAGCATTATAGGTGTTTCAACTTCAACATACCCTGCCTCATAGTGAAGCTTTCTCCAGAAATCAATTAGAGTATTTTTGAGTATAACTCCCTTTGGAAGGAAAAATGGAAATCCTGGACCTTCTTCAGTAAAAGTAAATAGCTTTAATTCTTTTCCAAGTTTTCTGTGGTCTCTTTTTTTAGCTTCCTCTAAATTATGAAGATGTGTTTCAAGTGATGCTTTATCAGCAAATGCTACTCCATAAACTCTTTGAAGCATTTTATTATTTTCATTTCCTCTCCAGTATGCACCAGCTACGCTTGTAAGCTTAAATGCCTTTACATATTTTGTTGATGGTACATGAGGGCCTCTGCACAAATCAATAAAACTGCCCTGCTTATAAAGTGAGATTTTCTCATCTTCTGGCAAATCATTTATTAATTCAACCTTATAGCTTTCACTTTTATCTTCCATTAGTTTTAATGCTTCTTCTCTTGAGACATCAATTCTTTCAAATTTTAAGTCCTCATTTATTATTGCATTCATTTCTTTTTCAATTTTATTTAAATCATCTGTAGTAAGTGGTGTATCTAGATCAAAATCATAGTAAAATCCATTTTTTATTGAAGGCCCTATAGTAAGCTTTACATCTTTATAAAGTCTTTTTACAGCCTGAGCCATAATATGTGCTGTTGAATGTCTTATAACTTCAACTGCCTTTTCATCATCATATGTCAATATATTTACTTCATCATTATCTATTAGTTTAGTAGTTAAATCTACAAGTTTCCCATTTACTTCTCCAACAACTGCAGTTTTTCCTAATTTCCTGCTTATTGATTTTGCAAGATCAAGTACAGTTGAATTGTCATCAATTTCTCTCATAGATCCATCTTTTAACTTAATATTTATACTCATAATTTTCTCTCCTATTCAAAATCATATATCTCCACTTCATTAATTATTTAATTAATAAAAAAACATCCGTCCCAATGCTTGGGACGAATGCATATATCCGTGGTTCCACCCAAATTGAATTAAAAATTCAATTCATCTTAATAGTCATAACGATTTTCACCGATGGCATTTCACTTATAAAAATAAGCTAATAAACCATAGCTCCAGGGTAGTTTTTCTTATAGTCATGTTTAAGAATACTTTCAGCCTATGGATATTCTTTCTCTGAAAACTGTATTCTATAATACTTTTCCCTTTCACAGCTTACTCTGTTTATAATTTTTATATAAATTCTGGTACCTGATTTATATTAAACTTATAATATCACTTTTGTAATTAATTGTAAATATAAAATTAAATGCAAATTTATATTTTTTATCCATATTGATTTTCAAATTTTTATGTCATAAAATACCATTAAAGATATATTATTTGATAATAAGGTGGCATATATATGATTACTATCTGTACAGCTACATATGTAGAAGCTGAACCATTTATAAAGAACTTTAACTTAAAAAAGAATTTATGTGAATTGAAATTTCAGATTTTTAATAATAATGATATGAGGCTGATAATAACTGGTATTGGAAAAATTAAATCTGCTATTGCATTAACATATTTATTTACAAAATATAAGCCTTCATTTTCTGATATACTCATAAATATCGGTTTATGTGGAAGCTCTAATAAAAACTATAATATTGGTGACATTTTTCTTTGCAATAAAATTATAGATCATGATTCTAATAAAACTTATTTTACTGATATTCTTTTTAAACATCCTTTTAAGGAAACAAGTATAGAAACATGCTCGTCAGTAGCAGGATCTAATACTATTCTCCAAAGTGAACTAACTGATATGGAAAGCTCAGGAATATATGAAAGTGCACTTACTTTTATACAGCCTCATGAAGTTTTCTTTATTAAGATAATTTCTGACTACCTTTCTACTGATAAAATTGATATTAATATTATTAAGGATATCCTTTCAAAATCCGCTGATAAAATAATAGGATGGATAAATTCCATTAAAGATGAATTTTCATTTGATGATACTATATTATCTCCAAAAGACATACAGGCAATTGATTCTATATGCGATAATCTTAAATTATCCTGCACAATGAAAAATGAATTAAAGCAGTTAGCTAAATATTATGTTCTTCAGAATAATGATTTTTCAGAGATTATTAAATATACTCATATGATTCATTGCAAGACAAAAAAGGAAGGAAAGATATATCTTGAAAAACTTAAACAAAAATTTATTTAATAATTATTTTTCTCATATTTACATAGAAACAGAAGCTCTAAATCATCCTAATACAAAAAGAATTTTATCACAATTAAATAAATCAGAAATAATAGAAATTAATCATTATAAAGATGTTTTTTCAAGAAGCCATCAGAATTTTTATATGCAGAAACAAAGTCCAAGCTTAATTCTTGCATACAAAAAAAATAATCTTATCTATAATGGTGCACGTTTTTGTGATGACTTTGGAAATGACCACTTTTACTATACTTCTTCAATTATGAATTGTATTTATAACTGTGAATACTGTTATCTTCAGGGTATGTACAGTTCTGCCAACATAGTTATTTTTGTAAATATAGAAGATATATTTAATGAAGTGTCAGCCCTTTTAAAAAAACATCCTGTATATTTGTGTATTTCTTATGATACTGACTTATTAGCTTTTGAAAATATACTTGGTTATGCTTCTAAGTGGATAAAATTTGCTGCTTCAAATCCTGATTTAAAAATAGAACTTCGCACAAAAAGTGCAAATTTCAACTTAATAAAAGATATTCCCCATTCTCAAAATGTTATTCTTGCCTGGACATTATCTCCTGAAAAGATTATACATGAACATGAAAATAAAACACCCTTCTTATATGAAAGGCTAAAAAGCATAAAACAGGCTATAGATTATGGCTGGAATGTCCGCCTCTGCTTTGATCCTATTCTATATTCATCAGATTGGAAAGAAAATTATAAAGAACTAATCCATACTGTATTTTCAAGCATTCCATATAACAAAATACTTGATATTAGTATTGGAGTCTTCAGAGTATCAAGTGAGTATCTTAAAAAAATGAGAAAGCAGCGCTTTGATTCTATAATATTAAATTATCCATTCAGTTTAGAAAATAAATCATACAGCTATGAGAAGAATCTTTCTGAAGAAATGATATCTTATGTTCAGACTCTTATCAGCAGATATATCCCCAAGGATAAAATATATATTTAGCAGCTTAAAAACTATTCAATTTAGAATTTCGTACTATATAAGTATGGAAGTTTATCTTTTAATAAATGCAGCATACTATTTGAAAGGAATGATTTTATGAATACTGCAATTGTAACTGGTGCATCATCTGGAATAGGACTAAGCATTTCAAAGGTCCTTATAAACGCTGGCTATAAAGTTTATGGTTTTGGACGTAATTTTTTAAAATCAAATTTCACAAATGAAAACTTTATTCCAGTAATTTGTGATTTAATGAATACATCACTATTATGTGAAAAGATTAAAGAAATAAATAAAAAAGAAAATATAGTTATTCTTGTTAACAATGCAGGAGTAGCCTATTTTGGTCTTCATGAAGAGCTTAATCCAAAAAAAATTCATGAAATGATAACAATCAATCTTGAAGTTCCACTTATACTTACTAATCTTCTTATGAGAACATTAAAGAAAAATAATGGATTTATAATAAATATTTCATCTATTGAAGCTAAGAAATCAAGTCCCCATGGATGTGTTTATGGAGCTACAAAATCTGGTTTGACGCATTTTTCTAACAGTCTATTCGATGAAGCCAGAAAATATGGTGTCAAAATAATAAGTATACATCCTGACATGACTTCAACTAATCTTTATAGAAATGCTGATTTTAAAGAAGGAACTTCTCCTGATACATATATAACCCCTGATGAAGTAGCTCATGCTGTAAAAGCAGTATTATCTCAAAGAAATGGTATTGTAATTACTGATATAACCTTAAGACCGCAGAAGCATATGATTCAAAGAAAATAATCTTCATTACTGAACATTTATATAAAAGGACTTACTTATAACTAAATCTTAAAATTAATTATAAGTAAGTCTCTTTATTTAAAATAATTTAATTATAGATAACAACAATATCATCTTCTAAAATCTTTGTCTTTCCTCTTGGAATAATATTTTCTTCACCACGTTTAATAAGTGCAACTAAAATATTATCTGGCAGATTAAGTTCTTCAATACTTTTATTCTTCCATTTATGTGTTCTATCTATAGGAACTTCACTTAATTTAATGTCTTCTTTAGAATCATACTCAGGTATACTTAATACGATACTATCATTAGCCTTAATTATAGTATCACCTTTAGGTATTATTGTTTCTCCTTGTCTTTTTATAATAAGTGCTAAAGAATCATTTGGAATTCCTGCTTTTTCAATAGTTTTATTTTCCCAAGGATGCCCTTCTGGCACAAATACTCTCATTAATGTTATTGCTGAATTTTCCTGATAATCATTGAAGGTCTTCTTTACATCACTTTCTTCATCTACCATATTCAATTTCTTTGATACATACGGTAGCAGAGATCCCTGAAAGGCAACTGACAATAGTGAAATCATAAATACAATATGGAATAAATCATATTTCATATCAGCTCCCTGTGCTATTGCCATTATTGCAAAAACTATAGATGCGGCTCCCCTTAATCCAGACCATGATACAAGCATACATTGCCTTATTGATGATTTGAATGGTAATAAAATTGAAAATACTGCTATAGGTCTAGCAATAAATGTTAGAAATAATGCAATCAATATTGATGGCATAATAATCTGTGGCAATTTATGTGGAAATGCTAAAAGTCCGAGTAAAAAGAAAATTAATATCTGGGCTAGTCCAGTTATTCCATCAAAGAAGTGAACTAAAACTATCTTATTTTTTATCTTACTATTTCCTAATATAATCCCTGTAAGATAAACACTTAAATATCCATTTCCCCCCAAGTACTCAGCTAATGAATAAGAAATCAGAACTAAGGTTATCATAAAAATACTTTCTAATCCATCTGCTACTATTTTTGTTCTTTTTATTAAAAACACTCCTGCTTTTGCAATAGATACTCCGATTAATACTCCAAAAACAACTTGAGCAATTATCATACCGATTATTTCAAAAGAATTATTTTCACCCTTCATAGCTTGTAAAATTAATATAGTGAACATATATGCTGCAGGATCATTACTTCCACTTTCAATTTCAAGCATAGATGATGTTCCATCCTTTAAACTTAAATTTTTAGATCTTAAAATTGAAAACACTGATGCAGCATCTGTAGAACTTATAACTGCACCAATAAGAAATGCTTCGAGTATATCGAATTTCAAAACATATGCACAAAATAAACTTGTTAATCCAGCTGTAACAACTACACCAGCACTTGAAAGAAGAATTGATTTTTTTGCAACTGGCTTGGCTACAGACCATTTTGTTCCGAAACCTCCATAAAACATTATAAAAATTAATGCTATATTGCAGATTTTTTCAGTGACTATATAGTTATCAAAAGATATCTTAAATAGTCCATCACTTCCAAAAATCATCCCCAATGCCATAAATAAAAGTAATGCCGGCATACCAAGTTTATCAGAAAATCTTGATGCAATTAAACATGACAATAATACAATTCCGCATAAAAAAATCATAGCAGGCCCCCTTTAAAAATTTTATTATTAATTTATTAAATATTCTTATTGATATTTCAGTCCTATGCAATATAATAAGATTTTAATACCCCATTTAGTTATATAAATATAAACTTAATTTAAAACTACTATATTATTTTATCATAAATAAATTATCATACCTACAAACAAGAAAATTTATAAAGTTATTTTAATAAAAATTTAATTATAAGTTTGCCTATTTAAATTTATAAATTTATATATATTAGATTTTAATAATATAATATTAAAAGCAGTATACTTAAAAAAGTAGACTGCCATAATAATTTATAATATATTTAGTTATAATATTAAATTTATCTTTATTTAATTACTTGCATTTTCATAATTTTCTTTCATATTTTTGCAGGATTTATTTCAAATGTGAACTAAGTTCACATTTGAACTTAAAATATATACTTTTATTTATATGGTTTTACCTTTCTTCCTACCTGTACAAATAATTCTTTATAATCACTATTTAATTTGTTAGATGATAATTCATTTGTGACTGGATTAAAATATTTCATTCCTGTACTATTTATGTATTCATTCTTTTCATGATTTATTATCATTTTCAATGTTTTCATATTTAAATAAACTGTCTGACCTTCTACAATATAAACATCTATCCATGCATTTTCATTTAGTTTAAATATTTTTTCTACAGGAGTTTCTAATACACTGCTTATTTTAATTGCAGAATCTAATCCTATCTTAGAATTATTAGTTATACTTTTACTGATAACTTGTTTAGAAACTCCTGTCATCCTAGATAGTTCAGAAATTGTAATTCTTTTTGCAATTAAAATTTCCTGAAGCATATTATCAATAGTATTATTTAATATATTATTTTCTAAAAGTATAAAACCCATTTTTTTAAATTCATCTAAGCTTTCAAAATTAATTAATTTATTCATAATATGTTTACTAAAATATATCTCCTTCCTTGTATATATAATATTAAATTAAATCTGTGATAAAAGTGGATTCTTTTTTTTATTCTTTGGCTTTTTCATTTCATTATCATTATTTTTATTTATTTCTTTTTCATTTTCCTTAATGTTATTAAATGATTTTTCTTTTGGCTCTTTTTCTACTATTTCATCTGAAACAGACTTGGCTGCTTTATTAGTATTAAATTTATCACTATTGGATTTTAAATGAAATATATTACTATTCATATTAATATCACTATTTATATTAGTTGATTTTGAATCATTATAAATCAGAGAATTTAAATACTTTAATTTATATTTTGTATGAATTTTCTGTAAATCAGAATATTGTGGCGGCCTATCTTCTTCACTTATACATATAAATGATCTTATAATGTCCTTTGTAAATGAAGCAAGTTTTACTCCTTGGGATTTAATTTTCATAATATCCTCATTAAGGGCAGGTTCATTTATAGATATAGAAGTTGGTTCAAGAACAATGCCATGGCGAATTTTTATATTTCCTCCGTTAATACTCTCATTTAAAAAAAATGCTTTAAGAAGAGCCTTAACTGCAAAACTCTTCTCAATGCCATTTTCATTAAGCATTATAAACCATGAAATTATATCTTCATCTTTTTTATTAAATCTTAACCCAATTCTTTCAGTCTTCATTTACTACTGCTCCACTAATGATGATATCTTTCCTTTTAATCCTTTATAAGCCCCTGCTGCAATAGCATATTCAATATCAAATGATTTTCCATTTAATATATTGTTAGTTAAAATAAGCCTGTCTTCATCAACTATTCCTTTTCCTACATAATATTCAACAAGATGTTCATAATATCTAGCTCCTGTTCCCCCTGTAACTAGTACATAATTAAAATCCAATAAATTATTATATTTTTTATTTAAACTCTCAATAAATCTTTGGCTCATTTCCTTTATTTTTTCTTTCTTTAAAACATTTAATTCAATAACTTCTGCTTTTCCATCTTTTAAATATTTAATCTTACCATCATTCTTAGACATTAAATATTCGATTACATAATATTTAATATCTGGCCTCTGTGATTCAAGCTCCTTAGCAATTTCCATATTAATATTTTTCATAGCGTGTTCTGTATCACTGAAAGTTTTTTCTTCATCAATACTTCCTCCCCTGTCAACTGCAACTTCTCCTATTGTATAAAATCCACCATCAATAACAAGTGTTGGGCCATCAGATAAGTAATAAAATTTATCTTCATCAATATTTCCTTCATCATCTGAAGTTTCTCCTAAAATTGAAGCTACAGTCTGACTTACTGTAAATATGTTATTTTCTTCAATAAAAAAAGAATACTCTTCTTCATATTCCTTTCCAATTCTCACATAATAATCATGATTACCACTTAAAACTGATTTCACTTGTGTTGAATAATTATCTCTTACTGAGTGAGGAAGAGCCACCATAATATAAATTGTAATATTACTAAGTGATTCATATAAATTAAGTTTATCTATAGCCATTGCAATAGCTGTTCGTAAACCAATTGTAAATTCATCTGATACAAATCTCTTTTCTGAATAAAAATTTTTCATTTTTTCCTCAATATCAGAACTATCTTTTTTCTCAAAAATTAATTCTCTTGCATATTGGCCAATTCTCCAAGTCTCATTGTCTTTATTTCTATAAAGAATAAAATCGTCTGCAACACTCATATTAGATATTTTCTTTTCATCTGTTTTTTCTGTATTAAACGGGAATTTAAAGAATTTTCCATTAGCTACTACTTTAATTGTATCAAATCCTGGATCAACAGCAATATAAAGTTCCTTTTTCATATACACATTTTCCTCCAACAATTATAGAATAATAAAACTTTTATGAATAAAGTCAAAAAAATTCTATTTCTCATGAAAAGATAACATTTACTCTTCTCCTGTGAAACTAGAATTACTTCATATTTATTATGTTATTTAAATCTTTTGTAATATGTATAAATATTTTTTATTGCTTTCTCAGTATCGAATTAAGTTAATTTTTAATAATATTATCACATATTTTTCCAATTGTCAATTTAGTTTGTCTTATACCTTATTTTTACATCCATATTTTTAATGATTTCTTAGCTCTATATTATAATTATATATCTTATATATATCCTATATATATATTCATTACACAATTGCTACATAGTTGTTATACAAAATATATAACAATTAAGTAACATGTATATATTTTTTATATTGCAGAAATTTATTTGAGTATTTTGTATATAGAAATCATTTGATTTTTAAAATGTTATATATTTTATATATTTTTTCAATATTATAAATATAACATTTATATAGTATATATATTTTTTTACAGATTCTAAAATTACTCAATTTAAAATTAAATTAAATATGAATAAAAATTTTTTTAATTTGTGATTAAAATTATTTATTGTGTCTATAATCTAAATACATACAGATTAAATTACAATACTTATGCTAGTATCAGTTCCTTATATTGCATATATGAATAATATCTGCAAATACCTTTACTTATTAATTTTCATTTTTGAAAATAATTTATAAAATAATATTAATAAGTGGTATTAAAGAGTTAATTTTCTCAATATTTATGGTAATATATACATTAGAGGAGTGATACTATTTGAAGGGAAAATTATATTACAAATTAATAAAAGATAAAAGAAACGAACTTGATATAACACAAAAACAAATTTGTGATGAATTAAGTATTCCATTAAATGAATATAAATCTATGGAATCTGGAGAAACAATATTAAAAAAATCTTATTTAAATAAAATATGCGATTACTTATCATTAGATATAAATGAAATATATAAAGAAAATTTCAGAGATACTAAAGTTATTTCAGTTATGAGTAATAAAGGCGGTGTAGGTAAGACTTCTGTCACTGGTTCAGTTTCATTCTGCCTTGCAGAGCAGGGATATAAAGTATTATGCATAGATGCTGATATGCAGGGTAATCTTACTCATTCATTTAATTTAGAAACGGATGAAGAAAAAAACCTTGCTATTGCTTTAAAAAATGAAATTGATTTAAGAAAATGTATTAAAAAGAGTGAGTATGATAATTTAGACTTCGTTGTATACAATACTGCATTATCTGCAATAGATATGCTTATGTTTACTAAAAATGCTAGAGAGTACATATTTAAAAGAATACTTACTAACACAATAAATGAAGGTCTTTATGATTTTATAGTTATAGATACAAATCCAAGTCTTTCAATACTTAACTTCAATGTAATAAATGTAACAAATTACTGCTTGATTCCTGTTCAGCTTGGTGCTTTCGGTTTAGAAGGAGTAGGAATATTATTAAACTTTATAGATGATGCTAAACAATTTAATCCTAATTTCATTGATTATAAACTTGTTATTAATAATTATGATTCAAGAAAAAGTATTACAAAAAAGAGTCATGAATGGTTAAAGGACAATTATGGAGACATATTATTAGACAGCATAATAAGAGTTGATACTAACATTGAAAATGCACAAGTCGGAAATATGCCTGTACTTGCATATAACAGCAACTGTAGAATTTCTAATGAATTTAGAGAACTTACAAAAGAAATCCTAAAGAATTTAAAATAATAAATAACATATTAATACAATAAC
>JBJEJM010000146.1:11113-17878 GCA_051878075.1 Clostridium sp.
TTTTAGATAATTAATGTTTGTAATAGGAGAATAATTTAAATTTATGGTTAAAAAGAATAGTAGTTTTAATTTAAGAACCAATAGAAATATGGATAAGAAATCATCCAGCATTGCTTCTAATTTTTTCAGCAGTGCTGCTGGTGAACATAATTTATCTGCTGAATCTGTTCCACAAAATTATACAGATAGTATAGTAAATCATCTTATGAGCGCTTCAAGTGGACTTGATTCTGTTCTTGTTGATCTGGATGATTTATATAGTGCTCCTGATGAATGGAATTTTTATGATAAGCTTCCTGCTGGCAAAATGCAGGAATTAATAGAAAGTATAGTAAATATAGGTCTTCAGGAACCTGTCATAGTCTGGAAGAGAGATGACAGTGGTAAATATATGATATTAAGTGGACATAATAGAGTTCATGCTTATAAAATATTACGTGAAAATCAGGATTCAGAAAAGTATTCCAAAATTCATGCTGTAATTAAAGAAAGTGATTTATCAGAAGAAGAAGCAAAAGAAATAATCGTAGACACTAACTGGGTACAAAGACAGCTTACTACAATTCAAAAAGCCCGTTCTATAAACTTTAAGTATAGAAAATTAAAAAAAGATTCTTTAGATAAAAAACTTAAATTTGATGTTAATTCAGTTATTGCAGATGAATATCATATCACAAGCAGACAGCTTATATCATATAAGAGCTTAGGAAATTTAACAGAAAAAGCCCAAAATGCTGTAGACAATGATAAGCTTAGTATTAAAGCAGGTGTTGCAATTTCAAAACTTGCATGTGAAGATCAGGATTATATAATTGATAATTATGAAATCTCAGTATTGAATAAGAAATATACAAAAATTAAAGATTCTTTAAATAAAAATGATGGAACATTAGATAAAGTTAAATTATCTGAACTTTTAAATGAAGATGAATTAAGCTCTATCACAATAAAAGTTCCCAGCCAGTATAAGCTTTCTTTATTAGCTGAAATAGAAGCCTTAAAAGAAAAATATTCTATCCAGAAAATTAATTAATTTTCTAAATAGAATGTAGAATTATAAGTACTATATTCAATTTTAATATTACTCTGTTAAATCTATAATACAAATAAAACAATAGTAACTCATTTTTGAATAAATAAAATTACTATTGTTTTATTATTGTATTAATCAAAACATATATAGATATAAAATAGAATTCTTAAATTATATCATTAAATGGATTATCTTTAAGAGCTATATATTGCTTAACAACTTTTTGATTTGTCAATTCACTAAGTTCTTCTTCATTATCAAGAAGTTTTCCCATTTCATATAAAAAACTTGCTCTTAAATTTTGTGCAGTATATGCTTCATCAAGATTAGCTTGTATAACTGCATTTCTAAATGCTATTTGAAATGATCTTATATTTTTAGGCTTTCCTGATGAATTTATAAATAAGTTATTACATTCTGGATTTATACTGCTTCTAAAGTCAAGATAGCTGCATAAGTCATTATATAATGTATCCTGGATCGGATAAAAAATTTCTTTTTCTTCATTATTATATCTTATCAATCTATTTTTAATGTCTATATCATTAACCTTCATATTAAATATGCTTGTAATTTTCATTCCAGTAGTCATAATAATCTTACATATACATACATCACGTATACCAAAATTCTTATTTCTTAAAATAGAAAGTATCTTTTTTATATCACTATAACTTATAGATTGAGGTTTGACCGGTTCTATTTTCATTTTAGGTACCATAAGTGCAATATTATATGGAAGGACATCATAGTAATTACAAATATACTTCATAAGCATTCTCAATGATACAAGTTTTTGATTTATTGTAATAGGTTTATTTTTCATAACGTTAAGAGAAAACTCTAAAAATTCTTTAATATGTGTTTCCTTAACATCCCTTATAGAAAAATCTGTGTCACCATATTTCATATATAAGTATTTATCAAAAAGCATAATATTATAATAATTAATTTTATATGAATTATGCCATGCCTTTATTTTTTTTACATTAATTGAATCATTATTACGAGCTGCTGCTGCATATTCTTTTTCCATATGTATTTTATATTTATATAAATAATCACTAAAAATATAATCTACTTTAGGAAATTCTTCAAACTCTTTTTTTGTTATCTCAATCAAAGTATCATCACCTCCAGATTGATTTTACTTAAATAATAAGATACTGTAATAGCAATTATATAGATTATAATATTTTCAACCAATATTATAGCAAATCACAGATATATCTTCTAGGTAAATTATATTAATAAAAGCATTTTAAACTTCATGGGTATTCCCTATAGAGTCTAGGAATTATTAAGCATATTATGATATTTGTTTCATATATATATTTATAAAGACAGGAATTATAAAGCTTATCTTAGTTAATATCATATCTTACAGTTTATATTTATACATACAATTTATTTATTATCAATCTATTTATATATATACTTACAGTTTATCGTAAAATCTAAAACACTGCAAAGATAGATATATCAATGTTTCTCAGCTTTTTCTAATTAAATGGTTTTTCTAATTTTTTTAAGGTCTTTATAAAATCATTTAACAAAAAGAATAATAAATTTAAAATCTATAAAAAAAAATTAAACATCAATTACAAATTATAAAACAACTATAACTTTATTTTTTATAACTAAATAATAAATTTAAATATCTATAACATTATGATAAACATGTTAATAATAATTTTAAATAACTATTAAAATAAATTATATATCTATATTAATAAATTAAATAATAATAAAAACAAAATAAAATACTTTAATAATAATTTAAATAACTTTACAAAAAAATAAAAAATATTATGGATATTAATGTTAAAAATGTTATTATCATATAAAAAATAAATGAATAAAGTTATATTTTTTGAACATAAAATAGAATTTAATCTGTGAAATAGAATTGAATAATAAATAAAAAAGAAATAGAAATGAGAAGTAAAAGAAAAACAACCGAATAATTACATTATTCGGTTGTTTTATTTAAATTTATACAACGCCAATAAGCCCTTAAATTTTTAATTTTTAAAAATTTTAAAGGCTTAAAAGTTTAAACAGCTTTCAATATAGATAATGCAGATTGAATATCATCAGCAACAGTAGAGCTTCCCATATTATTTTCTATGTAATCATCATAGTAATTATTTATCATGCTGTTAGATGTGTTATGAATATATTTTTCTTTAAATTCCGTATATTCATTTACAACAGCTTTTACAACGGCAGCAGCATAAGCAGGAAGAGATTTTATATTTTCTCTGCTATGGTGAATTTGAATAGCTATATATTTATTTATAATAAGTTGAACAACTCTTTCTTTAAGAAACCATTCTTTGATTGTAGAAATTGATCTTACAAGATGCATTACTTTTTGTTTACTTAAAGTAATATGAGCAAACTCAATTTTATCTTTAACTAATCTGTATTCTTTAGGATTTTTTAACTTTATTAATTCAAGCATGTCATCTTCATTATTCTTGTTACTTAGACCTTCACATGTAAATGTAAATTTAAAGTTTGTAACAGTTTTTGGCGCAATATCATTATTACGGCTTTCTGATGAAAAATCATTAAATATATCTTTATATTTATTAAGCATATTTGTAATAGTCTGTTTAGCATAATACTTGCATTTTGTTTTAAGTATTTTAAGCCAGCTGTTATTGTATTTTAATAAATTTATTGATATGTTTCTATAATTTTTACTTGCTTTTGAGTCTAAAAGCTGACATATGTAAATAACTATTCTTTTTTCTCTTGCTTTCATATTAAAAAATTCATCTGTAAGAAAGAATTTTCTTATATGTGTATATCCAGATAGAGTTTCTTTCTCTTCTAAAGTTTCAGCTTCAGCTTTAGATTTAGTCATATTCTCCATATCTTTAAGTGACCATGCACATAAAGTTTCATCGTAAACAAGAATATTCATGTTTTCAAGCTTTTCAATACAGTTTGATATTGTTTTGTATGCTGCTTTAGGACAATATTTATGAACTATATTAATAAGATCAGATCTTTTACTGCTGTAGCTTTGAATAAGATATTTTCCACTTTTAACTTCTGATGAAATATGTGATAAAATTATGTATACATCTAGTATTTTATATTCTTTACATTCTTTATATATACGATTTATATGTTCATTGCTTAATTTTGTAGACATTCAAATTCACCTCCTTTATGTATTATCTATAAAATAATAATAGTTTATCTATATATTGTATTTTAAATGTGCATTTTTACTTTCTGTTCATTATAAAAATATAGTATATAAATTAAAATTACAGTTAAAAAATAATTATTAATCTGTATTTCTATATCTTTTATAAGTGGCTTAATATCAGCATTTATGAAATTCTATGATTAGTTTATACGAAATTAATAATTATTGCAAAAGGCAGTTTTTTTCCCTCGCGAACGGTGATTTTGGTAATTAGCTGACGAAGTTATCATGTTTATAAGCATTTTTCCCTTGCGAACGGCGATTTTGGTAATTTACCTTGAAACGTGCATGAAAAGTAGCTTACAGAGTTTTTTTTCAATTTTCAGATTCTGAAATTTTGAAAATTCATAAATTTTTTACCCTTGCGAACGGTGATACATGTCACGAAGGTGTTTTTTTTATGGATTTTCCATTCAAAATCATTAAAATTTAATTTTTTACCCTTGCGAACGGTGGGATTTCGTCACGAACTAAAATCTTTGTTCATATAATGAACTAAAAAAAACAAAAATTTTTTTATTTTTGAGGTAAAAATCTATTAAATTTAATGGATTTTAGATAATAATCACGTTATTAGGGGTGAAAAATTAAATTTATCATCAGGAAAGGTAAAAATTCTTGTTTAGAAACAAAAAAATTTCCCTTGCGAACGGTGATTTTAGTATTTTTCCCTTTGCGAACGGTAATACAGGTAACGAAAATAACGGTTTTATATAAAAAAATTAGTTAGAATCAGCATTACAGCATAATAATTTATGATTTAATGTTGATACAAAAGGGAAAAATTAAAATATAATAAGCTGACTTAATATTAATGAATCAATTATTAATGTAACGAACGGATTATTATTGAGATAATAAATATAATATAAATATATACAAATATAAATATATGACTTATGATATAATTAGACAAAGTGAGGTGGATATTTGATAAGAATGGATAAAGACGATATCTTATTTAAAGAAAATATGATAAAACTTTTTAAAAATGCTTATGAACTATTAGTTAAAAAGGGAAAGTTCAGTGATTTTTATGAGACTCTTGAAAATGATATGGCAAATTTAAAGGATACAGGTAAGAGAGAAGTAATATACAAGAACCTTACTAATTCAATTAAGAGAACAAAAACCAGATGGCTTAATAAATATATAAAAGGCAGTGATAATAGCCTTGCTGAAGATCTTGAGTATGCTGAGCACTTTTATAAAAGAGTTGTTGAAGGTGTTTATGAACCAGAAAAATTTAAAATGATTTATGGAGTTAATAATATAAAAGAATATAAAGAAAAACTCTTTAAGGAATTATATGAATGGAGAGATGATGCAGATGCATTATTGTCAAGTTATAAATATATTGGAACTTTTCAAAAGAGATCAGTAACTCTTGCATTCAAAAGTGATATTTTAAAATTGTATTATGATTTTCTTAATAACAATATAAAAAGTGTAATTACAATACCTAGTGTATTGAGTAATTTATCGATTGATACTACAAATAAGAAAGATTATCTTAAAGATGAAGAAAAGGAATCATTGGATATAAATTTATCACTTGAAGGTACAATTGACAGGCTTATTGTTGATAAAGAAAACCAGCAGAAGCTTTTAATGAAGCTCGAAAAACAGGTATATTTAAGAATAGAAGAGGGGAAGGACTCACTTGATATTATTACACAGATAGCCCTTTTAAAAGCCATAAAACAGCTTAACAGTCTGGATACCAAGATAATATCACACTATTATACTCATTTCTATAATATAGTTGCAGATAAAAGTGTAGATAAATATATTGGGGATCTTGTAGCAGAACTAGGACTAAGCGATAGCAAAAAGAATACAGATGCTGTTATAAAGAGTCTTTTAAAGATTGGAAGCATACGTTTAGAATCTGAAAATTATGAAGGAAGAGAAATTAAGGGAACTCTTTTTGAAGTTTCTATAAGTGAAAGAGATGGAAGAAAATTTGCACGGGTATTCCTAGGAGGATTTTTAAGAACACTAATAATAATGGATAGTTCATTCAACTTCAATAAAGATGTTTTTGACCTTTTAAGCAACGATGCTCAGCAGATTGCAATATGGCTTCAAAATAGAAGGCTTAAGAGTGTTCTTGAAAGAGAAGATTTTAAAGATGTAATTGCAATTCAGAGGTTTACAGATGCTATTTTAATGTCAACAAAGAGTATTTATAAAAAAAGAGATAGAATAATAAAAGCACTTGATGAATTAAAACAGCATAAATTAATTGTCAAAAACTATGAATATATTAAGAAGAATTATGAATTTATAATTTCATATATTGAACTTCCTCAGGGAGTAATTAAAAAAATAAAAAATAAAGAATTTAAAACTGGCGAATTTATCGAAGGACAGATACATGCAGATTATACTGTTCAGTAAATATATATAATATGATAAAAATAATGTATAAAAATTTTCATATCAGCAATTTAGCTCATATGAAAATTTTTTTATTTATTGAGAAATTACAGCTATATTT
>JBJEJM010000147.1:0-3933 GCA_051878075.1 Clostridium sp.
TAGTAGAGTTGAGAGCAAATTTTTAAATATGTAATAAATTACTTATTTTACTATAATATACTATATTTTTTACATCTTTTCCACGCTTTTTCATTTTTATCGTTTTTTAGTTGTACGTAATTTATTAGAATTAGATATTATTACATGTAATAATGTCTAATTCTAATAAATTAAATAAATATAAAATAAAAAGCGTTAGAATAACTGAACTTCAGACTTCCAAACGCTATATAATATTTCTTATTTTTTACCATATATGTGTAATCTATTATAAAATAAACATATATCACTTAACTTACAGTTTTCAACGCTTATCCAGCTTAAGTGCTCTCATTGAATTCAATATTGCAATTACTGAAACTCCTACATCTGCAAATACTGCTTCCCACATATTTGCCATTCCTAAAGCTCCAAGAACTAGCACCAATATTTTAATACCCAAAGCAAAAACAATATTTTCTTTTACAATAGTTAATGTCTTTCTGGATATACGTACAATTGAAGCTATTTTCCTTACATCATCATCCATAAGTACTATATCTGCTGCTTCAATGGCTGCATCTGACCCCATGCTTCCCATTGCAATTCCAATATCTGCCCTTGTTAATACTGGAGCATCATTGATTCCATCACCTGCAAATGCAAGTTTCTCTTTTCCTTTTTGAGACTTTATCAAATTATTCATATGCGCTACTTTATCACTTGGAAGAAGTTCTGAATACACTTCATCTATTCCAAGTTCATTAGCCACTGCATCTGCTGCTTCTTTTCTGTCACCAGTAAGCATAATACATTTTTTTACTCCAACCTGCTTCATCTTTTGAATTGCTTCTTTTGCACCTTCTTTTATTGTATCACATATTACAATTGCACCTTCGAACCTATCTTCACATGCAATATATACAACTGTACCTGTACTGCTGCATGGTACATATTCAACTTTTCGTGCTTTCATTAATTTTGCATTACCAATGAGTACTTTCTTTCCATCTACAAGAACCTGAATCCCATGTCCTGCAATTTCTTCTGCTTCTGAAATACGATTCATGTCTAGTTCTTTTCCGTATGCTTCCTTTATTGATCCAGCAATGGGATGGTTTGAATATCCTTCTCCTAATGCTGCTAACTCCAATAATTCTTCCTTATTACATGACTCTGGTATGATTTCTGTTACCTTAAATTCACCTTTTGTTAATGTTCCTGTCTTATCAAAAACAATTGTAGTCATTTCAGCAACTGCTTCTAGATAATTACTTCCTTTAACAAGCACGCCAATTTTTGATGCTGCTCCAATTCCTCCAAAAAATCCAAGCGGAACAGAAATCACTAATGCACAGGGACATGAAATTACAAGGAAAATACATGCCCTTTGAATCCAGTCACCCCATGCACCTCCTAAAATGATTGGAGGAATTACTGCAAGAATTACTGCTCCTATTGTGACTATTGGTGTATAGTATCTTGCAAATCTTGTTATAAAATTCTCTACATTGGCTTTCTGGCTGCTTGCATTTTCAACGAGTTCCAATATTTTTGCTACAGTAGAATCATCAAATTCTTTTGTTACCTGTACTTTTAATGTTCCACTTCCATTTACACATCCACTTATTATTTCATCATGAGCAGAAACCTTCCTTGGAACAGATTCTCCTGTTAGTGCTGCTGTATCAATATATGATTCTCCGTCCATTACAACTCCGTCAAGTGGTATTCTTTCACCTGGTTTTATAATGATTACGCTGCCTATTTCTACATCATCAGGATCAACTTGAATTAGTCTTCCATCTTCTTCTATATTTGCATACTCAGGGCATATATTCATCATATCTGATATAGACTTACGAGATTTACCTACTGCATATCCCTGAAATAATTCTCCTACCTGATAAAAAAGCATAACAGCAACTGCTTCTGAATATTCCCTTACTCCAAATGCTCCAAAGGTTGCTATTACCATAAGGAAATTTTCATCAAACACTTGTCCATTCCTTATATTTTTAACTGCCTTTAAAATAATATCATATCCTATTATCACGTATGGTATTAGATATAACATAAACTGATACCATGTACCATCTATATTTTCCATAAGGTTCATATGCTCACTGACCATTAATCCCACGAAAAGGAAAAATGTTATTAAAATACGAACTAGCATTTTTTTCTGCTTCTTTGTCATAGTCGTCACCCCTTAAATAAAGTACTGAATTTCAAATAAAAACCCGGATTTCTGGACACCTTCCACTTAACCCGGGTTTTTAACTATAGTAGTATAGTGCAGTCTGGTTCTACTTTAGCGCAGATTGATACAACTTTTTTCATAATCTCATCAAATTTTTCATCTTCTGCATCAATCATCATTTTTTGTGTCATAAAGCTCACACTGGCATCATTAACACCTTCAATCTTTTTAATGGCATTTTCCATCTTTGCTGCACAGTTTGCACAATCTAAGTCTTGTAATTTAAATTTTTTCTTCATAATATCTTTATTCCTTTCTATATATATTTCTATTCTTCTATATGTTCAATTCCTTGAGCAATAATTGTCCTAACATGTCCATCTGCCAGTGAATAAAAAACTGACTTTCCTTCTCTTCTGGCTTTTACAAGCTTGGCCTGCTTTAATATTTTTAACTGATGTGAGATTGCAGATTGCGTCATATTAAGAACATTAGCCAAATCACATACACATACTTCTGCTCTGAAAAGAACAAATAGAATTCTAATTCTTGTTGAATCACTGAATACCTTAAAAAGCTCTGCCAGATCATATAATTCATCTTCTTTTGGCATTGTATCATTCACAATTTTAAGTAATTCTTCGTGAACTTGAAATGTCTCACAACATTCAACATCATTTATAGCCACTTTCTCACCCACTCCCTTACTTATTTATATTCATTCATTTAAACATTTGTTCATATGTTTATTATACTCTTCCTTATTTTGTAATTCAATATATTTTATTTAAATATTGTTATTTTGCTACAATTTATTTATTCTTAAATTTACTTCTAAAATAATATATTTATAGTAAATAGAAACATTTATATGTAAACTTATGCTCTATATTTTATACCTGTATGATTTGAAACTAAAATTATTAATTAGATATTTGTATTTGTAATATATAACATGAAAGACCTAAAAAATTATCTTTCAATAATTTTTTAAGTCTAATACTTTGAATATGACTTTTCAGTGATTTCATAATATTTTTCTGGATTTATTTGATATATCTTCTATACTTGCTGGAATTTCTAATTTTCATTTTTTTATTTCGTGCTTCTGAAATATTTTTCAATACTTTATAACTATGCTTTATACTTTTTAAAATTTCTTCATTATTTAATATATTTTCTTCATTCTTCATTTTAAAAACATCCCTCCATCAATAATTACATAATAATCAATAAAAATATAATAATTCATCTTCAGGGCCATCAACCCTGCAATAATCTTTAACAATAAGTACAGGAAGAGACGTATCAAACTTCTCAAGGTAACTCTTATTAATAACAGCAGTTACTTTAACCCAGTCTCCATTGTGTGGTACAGGCATTTTAAGACTACGGCATATAACCTGCAGACTGCTTATATCTTCTGCACAGCATGTCATAGCTTTTCTTTGTAAAATAAAGAATCCTTTATTTTTCTTTTGTGGAATAACAGCCTGCCCTGTTATTATTATTTTTCTACCCACATATTTATCTATATCATTCATTATATCTACATACCAGAATCCGAAATCATATTCTTCTACCTTAATAACTTCTGCATTAAAATCAAAAGGCAGTCTATCTTCAGCATTATCTACTTCACCATTTTCTAATTCAAAAATGACCTGTGCTTTCGGATTAATAACTTTAACACTCCCTCTTAAAGCAAGTTTATTGGTATCATCATTGCATCGATTAAATAAAACAAAATC
>JBJEJM010000148.1:0-3931 GCA_051878075.1 Clostridium sp.
TTTTATGCATAATTCTAAACCTTTAGTTATATTTTCTAGAGACATAGAAGCCTTTTCAGGTTTATCTAATACTTGAGCTGGTATGTATGGAACATGAATGAATCCACCTTTTATGTTAGGATATTTTTTTGATGCCATATATAGTATTCCATACATAACGTGATTACATACAAAAGTACCAGCAGTATTTGATACTGAACATGGAATGTTATTTTTCTTCATTTCTTCAACCATAGCTTTTATAGGAAGAGTAGTGAAATAAGCATTTTCACCATCTTCAAATATTGCAGTATCTATTGGCTGGTTAGATTCGTTATCTGCTATTCTTGCGTCATCAATATTAATAGCAACTCTTTCAGGAGTGATTCCATATCTTCCACCTGCCTGACCTATGGATATTACAATATCAGGATTGTGTTTTATTATGCTTTCTTCAATTTTTTCTACTGATTTTCTGAAAACTGTAGGGATTTCTAGTTTTATTATTTCTGCGCCTGCAATAGTATCTGGTAATTGTTTAACTGCTTCTAATGCAGGATTTACTTTTTCACCATCAAATGGATCAAAGCCTGTAATTAATACTTTCATGAGTTTATCTCCTTATTATATGTTCTCAAATTTTTTTAATATATGCTTTAAAGATGATCATATACATATATTAAAAAAATTTGAGAAATCTTTAAAAGATTTCAGATTTAATTTTAACTTTTTTATAAAAATATATGTATTTTATTAGCTGCTGTCATTATTGTAATGGCAGCAGCTAATATTTTATAGATTAATTATTAAAATCCTAAAGTATACATAAGTATTATATGTATTGCTAATAATATTATTGCTAATGGTGCCTGAGTCTTTATAACTATATTTTTATCTTTAGTTTCTAAAAGAGCTGCAGGAAGCATGTTGAAATTAGCTGCCATTGGTGTCATAAGTGTTCCACAGAAACCTGCTGTAAGTGCAATAGTAGCGCATATTACAGGATCTCCGCCTTGAGCAAATACAAATGGAACTCCTATACCAACAGTGATAACTGAGAATGCTGCAAAAGCATTACCCATAATAGCAGTAAATATAGCCATTCCTATACAATAAGCAATTACTCCAGCTAAAGGATTTCCTTGCGGAATAAAACGTGAAATCATGTCTGAAAGAACATCACCAACTCCAGCAGCAGTAAATACTGCACCTAAAGAAGCAAGTAATCCAGGAAGTATTGCAAATACTCCAACTGATTGGAACATTCTATTACTATCTTCTAAAATCTCAGAAGGTTTTGCTTTTGTAAGTAAGAAAGTTAAGATTAATGCAACAGTAGCAGAAATTCCGATAGCAACTGTACCTGATAATTCTGTAAATGTTGCAATACCCATAGCAACAAAAGCAATAGTTAGTGATGGAATGAATATTTTAAGTCCTAATTTTTCTGCTTTTAATTGTGAAAATGTAGAATCTAAATCTTTTAAAGTTCCAACATTAATTTGCTTAAATGCAGAAAGTAAAGCAATAACAACTATAAGTGCTCCAACTATTACTGGTGGTATCATTTTACCAAATATAAATATAGCAGAAATAATTCCCCAGAATGCAGCAGTACCTATTCTTGTTTTATGGTTTGTATCCTTTATAGTGAAAACCATAGTTACTGCCATATAAAGTCCTATGAATATATAAAACAATTCTAACAATATATTTGAAATTTGTGTAATATCCATTTAATTTTATACCTCCTTAGTTATTTTTTTGATTCATATTTCTTTTTTAGATTTTTATCTAATAAATAATTCTGAACTGCAAATATAATAAATGCACAGATAGCAACTGGAATTGAATATTTTACTATTTTCATTGCATCAGCATCTATGCCTAATGTAGCTAAAGTACTAACAACTAATAAAACACCAGGGTTAGCTAAGAATAAGTTCTGTCCAAAGAAATTACCAACATTATCTGAAGCAGCAGAGTGACCTTTTATTTTATCAATATCTGCTTCGTCTAGTTTATTATATTTTGCAATAGAAGCACCTTCAGCCATTGGGTTTATTAATGGTCTTACAAATTGAGGGTGTCCTCCAAGAGTAACTCCCATAGCAATAGTAGCTTCTCTTATGAATGAAAATCCACTAAGAATTGCACCAGTAGATAATCCTTTTGCTTTTTTAATAAGCATGATTGCTTTAGCTTTTAAGCCATATCTTTCACATAGACCTATAACAGGAAGTGTAAGCATAAATAAACAAGTAGTTCTATTATTGATAAAAGAACTTCCTAAAGTAGTAAGTATTTCGCTTATACTCATACCAGAAACTAATCCAGTTATGATACCTGCTGAAACTACGACAGCTATAGTATCAAGTTTAAGTATAAAACCAACAATAATTATTAAAATACCTATAAGTGACATATTAACATCCTTTCTTATATAAAAACATTTTTTTTATAATAATACTATAAAATTTAATAAAAATATATAGTTTTTTAAAATTTTATTATAAATATGCATGGTTTTATATGAAAATAGTAGATATTTGTCTAAAAAAATAAAATATTTTATTTGTTATAAAAAAGTATTTATAATTAGTTGCATAATATTGTATAATTATTATAGTAAAAAAATATATAAAAATTACAATGTAGCAATAATATTCAAAATATTAAGGTGGTATTTATATGATATATAAATTCATATAATTCAATGATATATTCAGATAATTTGAAAGTGCAATAAGTATAATTTTTATTAAAGAGGTGGACAAGTATGAAGAATTTAGTTGTATATTACAGTTTAGAAGGAAATACAAAATTTGTAGCAAAGTCTATAGCAGAAAATATTGAATGTGATATATTAGAACTGATTCCCAAAAGGGCATATTCCAGCAGCAGGATAGGAAAATATTTCTCTGGTGGAAGAAGTGTATTGTTAAAGCAGAAGCCGGAATTAATAAATAAGAATTTAGATTTATCAGGTTATAAAAATATAATAATTGGAACACCTGTATGGTGCGGAACATATGCACCTCCATTAAGTACTCTTTTTTCTAAGAATGAAATTAAGTATAAAAATATAGCACTTTTTGCATGCCATGGAGGCGGAGGGGCTGAAAAATGCTTTAAAAATATCAAAAGTGTATTGGATTATAATAATTTTATTGGAAGTATCAGTTTTAAGGAACCTTTGAAAAATGATAAGGAAAAAGTAAAAAAAGAAGTATCAGACTGGATAACGAAGATAATAAAATAAATAAAAAGCTCTATTTAGTATCCACATACAGGTTGAAAAGTATGACAGTGTTATTATGTCATGCTTTTTTATATTGAATTTAATATAAAATTAAGAAATAAAAAGCAAAGATTGAACAGAATAAAGATTGTATAGAATAAATATTGTATACAATAAAGAATATATTATGTAAACTACATTATATGTGATTTGTATAATAAGGAATTTTAGGAAGGAAGTAATTATGAAAAAGAATACAAAAAAAGATTATAATCAAAATAACAGAAACATTGAAGGGTTATCTCTTTGTAAAAAAGCAGGAAGAATAAATTTATATCTAATGAGACATGGAGAAACTATTATAAATAGGGCTAAAAGGACACAGGGATGGTGTGATGGAGTACTTACTGAAAAGGGCATTGAAGTTGCTGTAAATGTAGGCCTTGGTTTAAGAGATATAAAGTTTGATGGAGTTTATAGCAGTGATTTAGGAAGGGCAGTAAAAACAGCAGTAATAGTAATCAATGAAAACAGAGCAAGTAAAGGAATTAAACTTAAAGAAATGGAAGGTCTCAGAGAAGTATATTTCGGAAAATATGAAGGAGAACTTGAAAGTGTAATGTTTAATGAAATATTGTCCTATCTTAATGTTAAGTCTTTTGAAGAAGCTGATGAAAAATATCATTTCCAAAAAGAATACTGTGATACATG
>JBJEJM010000149.1:0-1916 GCA_051878075.1 Clostridium sp.
GGAACTGATGCAACTCCCAATTCCTTAATCATCTTTACTGCAAATTCCTCATCAGATTTAATTCCAAACTCATCAATATTCACCATTACATAATAAGCACCCTGAGGTTTATAATATTTTAACCCAATTGAATCAAGGCCTTTTAAGAATAAATCTCTCTTCTCAGTATAAAGTTTAGTGACTTCTCTATAATAATCATCACCAAATTTAAGCCCTGCTATTGCAGCTCTCTGAAGAGGGGCTGCTGCTCCTACTGTCAAGAAATCATGAACTTTTTTACAATTATCAATAACTTCTTTTGAAGCAATTACATGTCCAAGTCTCCATCCAGTCATGGCGTAAGTCTTTGACAGAGAACTACATGTTATAGTTCTCTCAAACATTCCTGGAAGTGCTGAAAAATATACATGCTTATTAGGTTCATAAACTATATGTTCATAAACTTCATCTGTAATTACAAAGGCATCATATTTAGCGACTATTTTTGCTATCTCTAACAATTCTTCCTTTGTAAATACCTTTCCAATAGGATTAGATGGATTGCATAATATTAAAGCCTTTGCTCCCTGTTTAAACGCGTCTTCAAGCTTATTAATATCAAAATTAAATTCTGGTGGATTTAAAGGTATATAAATTGGCTTTGCTCCACATAAAATTGCATCAGCCGCATAATTTTCATAGAAAGGTGAAAAAACAGCTACTTTATCTCCGCTTTCACATACAGACATCATTGCAGTAATCATAGCTTCTGTACTTCCACATGTTACTACTATATTTTCATTTGGATCTATTTTTAATCCAGTGAAATGTTCCTGTTTTTCTGCTAATGCTTCCCTATAGTCCTGTGCTCCCCATGTTATGGAATATTGGTGTGGCCCTTCATCAGCTGCTCTTTTAAGCTCTTCTATTATCTCCTTAGGCGGGTCAAAATCTGGAAACCCCTGTGATAAATTAATTGCATCATATTCATTTGCTATTCTAGTCATCTTTCTAATAGTCGATTCAGTAAACCAGTCTAATCTATTGCTAAGCCTTGGCATTTTTATTCCCCCTTAATTTATGTATTGCATATTGCTAAATAGTTTAATAAAAAATATTAAAAATTATATTTTATAATTCCGATAATACTACTATGGATTCAGTATATCACTATGCCCCTTTCTTGTAAATATTTACTTAAAAAAATCTGATCTATATTCAATACAAAATTCTAATTATTTAAAGTAGAGTATAACAACACTACATAATAAATACATTTATACTTATAACATTAATTAACTAAGTCATTTGACATTTTATATGAACTAAAATAGCAACAATAATAACAAATATTACTCCGATTTTGCTAGTTCCTCCATATTTCTTTATGTACTCTTCTCTTTTGCTCCTTTCATTAGATTCATATTTTTCTATTGCTCTTTCAATATGTGTCATATATAGATAATTTCCAAATATTCCCGAAGCAATAGTTAATATATAAGACAAAACACCATATGTATAATCTATAAGTAAATTATCTAACACCTCAATAACAATATATACTGCTACATAGTGATACATTTTTCTATAAGCAAACCAATATGCTCCCCATAACATTCCTCCCCAGTTCCAGCTCATTATTCTATTTTCAGTTTTTAGCTTATTAAACTCATTCATATAGTAACAGGTTTTTTTTCGTATAAACATTGCCATATCTGATATATGCTGTTCACTACCCAAAATATAGTATTGTTTATACTCTACATCCTGTGCTTTTATTGATTCATCTAAAAGCATTTCTTCACAAAATTCACAGAATTTCTGCCCTTCTATAGGATCCGGCTTACACTTATTACAATGCCGTTTATCATTTAATTCATTGTTATAGTTATCTGCATTCATTTGCCCTTTGCACCCCCAATACAATGTATTTCTTA
>JBJEJM010000149.1:2016-17757 GCA_051878075.1 Clostridium sp.
TTACACTTTTCAATAATAATTATTTCATCATATCATTGTTTTGTCAAAATATTATAACTATTCTTATATTTTCAAATTATATATTTTATCACATCTACATTTAACTAGAAAAGTGGGTATAATAAAGTTATAATTGACAATGACTACAGTCTTTTGATAATTTTATCTATAGACTTATAAAATTAGTATAAAATTCTAAAGTACAAAGGAGACACTATGACTACTTTTAATGATTTAAATTTAGATTCAAATATAATAGAAGGATTAAAAAAGCAGGGAATAACAGCTCCAACTTCAATTCAAGCTGCTGCAATAGTTCCTGCAATGGAAAATAAAGATGTTATAGGTGAAGCATTTACTGGAAGTGGCAAAACACTTGCTTATCTTCTTCCTATATTCCACAAAATAGATACATCAAAAAGAGAAATGCAGGCTATAGTTCTAGCTCCTACCCATGAACTTGCCCTTCAAATCGAAGCACAGATAAAGCTTCTTGCTGAAAACTCTAATACTCCAGTTACTTCTCTTTCTGTAATTGGTGATGTAAATATAAATAATCAGATTAAAAAGCTTAAAGAAATAAAGCCACATATAATTGTAGGTTCTACTGGAAGAATACTTGATCTTATAAGAAAGAAAAAAATCACTGCACATACAGTCAAGACAATTGTAATAGATGAAGGTGATAACTTACTTGATCCTAAAAGATCACAAATAACAAAAGATATAATAAAAACTACTATGAGAGACCGTCAGCTTATGGTATTCTCTGCTTCAATAAAACCAGAAACACTGCTTACTGCACAAAGGCTTATGAAAGATCCAGTAATAATTAAATCTGAAGAAAAAGCTGAAATGAACCCTAATATTGAACATATGCTTTTTGTATGTGAAAGAAGAGATAAATTTGAAACCTTAAGAAAGATAATAGTTGCTGCAAAACCTGAAAAAGCAATCGTATTTGTAAACAGCAATGATGACATTGAAATGACTACAGCAAAGCTTAACTTCCATAGCAAAGATTGTTTTGCAATGAGTGGACATATTTCTAAGGAAGACAGAAAGCTTGCTATTGAAAGCTTCAGAAAGGGTAAAATCAAGATCCTTGTTTCTTCTGATGTTACTGCAAGAGGACTTGATGTTGAAGGTGTAACTCATGTATTCCACTTAGATCTTCCTTTAAAGCTTAATGAATATCTTCACAGAGCTGGAAGAACTGCAAGAGGAAATAATTCTGGTATATCAATTGCCATTGCTACAGTGAAACAGCTTAACATAATTAAAAAATATGAAAAAGAATTTAAAATCAAATTTGAAGAAAAAGAAGTCTTTGGCGGTAAGATATTGGATAAAAACTCTCCAAAGGATAACTATGTTGACAGAAAGCCTAAAAAGAGAAACAATTCTTACAACAACAGAGATGGAAGATCTAAGTTCTTTTAATTTATTCTTATTTCTTTAAAAATAACAACTATATAAAAATCCAGAAATACTCTTAACAAATATTTCTGGATTTCATTATATCTTAATGATTCATCTTTTCTATAAAATATCTTTACTTCTTATAATACCTATAGTTATTCTTTAATAAAATTTAGTTTTCATAAATCATTTCATAATATCGCTGTATCTTTCCTTCAAGAGCAAGCAGGTCCACATTTCTGCCTATTCTAAGACTTTCTTTTTTATCCACATATAAAAGAAATATAGGTATAGAAAATACATCAAACTTAGCACATATCTCTGGATGATTTTCTCCATTTATCTCTCCGCTTTTTATTTTAGGAAATCTCTTTAAAATTTCTTCTACTTTAAACTTTATAGCTTCACATGCTCCACAGTCCATTCCTGTAAAATAAATTACAGCCATATCACTATTATTTATTACTTCATTTATTTCCTGTTCAGTATTTAAAATTTTCAAAACTTCCACCTTCATTCATTTTTAAGTTACACTATATACTTTAATTATACAAATTTATACCCCTATCTGCACATAACAAATAGGGGTATTAAAGAGTTACACTCTTTCCTTTTCAATCCAATCTACAATAAATTTTATAATATGATTGTCATTATCACTAGTTATAACATCTGCATATTGTTTTACTGATTTTGAAGCATTTTCTGGAGAAAAAGCAATTCCACATTTCTGAAGCATTTCTGCATCATTCATATCATCACCTGCTGCAATAACTTTACTTTTATCTAGATTGAACATCTCCATGATTTCTTCAAGTGCATTTCCCTTTGATACTTTATCTGGCATTATTTCTACAAATATATTGCCACTTCTTATAGTATCAGTATCATATTTAGATTTGAGTTCTTTTTGTATAAAATCCATATATTCATGATCTCCAATAAGAACTACTTTATTCCATTTTAAATCAAATAAGTTTTCCGGAATTTCATAAATTACATTTAAAAATTTTGTTGCCGGTCTTTCTGAACTTCCATTGTCATTAAAAACATATACATCCACTCCACAGTGAATTTCTACTGCAACACTACTGTAGTTTTCCTTAATTTTATGTACAATGTCTTTCTTTTCTTCTTCAAGATAATGTACTTTTATAGACTTCCTATTCTTTTCATCATATACCATTGCACCATTATAAACAATAACTGGCATATTAATAATGACATCTTCTAAATATTCTTCTATAGCCTCAAATGCTCTTCCAGTTGCTATAGAAAATCTGCCTCCATTTTCAATAAAATATTCTATAGCTTTTTTGTTTTCAAGCGATACTTTTTTCTTATTGTTTAACAATGTACCATCCATATCACTATAGATTACATATCCATCAAATTTATTTTCCACGCTCTCATCCCATTCTTATTAATATTTGTTTTTAATATATTTTATCACAATTAGTATTATTTATATTGAAACAAATCAAATTATATATGCTATTTAATCATAAATCCAATGTATAATTCACATACACCACTTACTATAAAATAAGTTCCTATTACATATGGTACTGAAAAAAAGCTTATAATAGGATTAATTAGTATTAAAAGTCCAAGAACTGTTATGAGAATTGAATAAATTATGCTGAATTTATTATCTGCCCAGCCTCCCTGAAATGATTCTATTAAAATAAATATGCCTCTGACTACTGACCATGCACCATAAAAACTAATTATCAGATTTATGCTTTCACCAGGCATTGCTATTAATCCTACACCTAAGATTATATCTATTACACTCATTGTTATATTTCTATCTTCACTCATTAAATATAATATGCCTAAACTTATAAGTATAAGCCCTGTGACCTTGGTAAGTGTAATCAATGAATTTACTGGGTTCCAGAAAAAAAGTACTCCTAACAATAAAAATAAAAATCCTTCAATTATAAATATTTTTTCTAAGAATTTCATTGCCATAACCACCTTTAAGATATAATAAAATCAAATTATCTATATATGAGTATTTTAGTCTCATAAATATTATTTTAGTCACATAATTGTAATTTTATTCACAATCTTTGATTATATATCTCACAAATCTATTTATTCTGCTTGTGAAACTTATTTTCCCCTTAAAAGATATAATATTGAACATTCTAAGCCGCCATCTGCTTTAATTACTTCACTATAATCTATATACTCAACTGTATACCCTTTTTCTTCTAACATTTTAGAAATCTTCTTATTGCTGCTTATAAGTTTTTTGTTTCCTAAATAAATATAATTTGTTGCAAATTCATCTGCATCTTTTTTAGTAACTTCAAATATATTTTTTATAAATTTATTTATTATATCTTTATCGTAAACATATGGAGAAATCATCGCATTATCTTTATCTAAAATATTAAATACAGTATCTAAATGGATTTTTGAAGGATCAAACTTAACAGGTATAATTCCAACTGAATTATTTGTCTTTCTCAATACGTCTTCAATTTCTCTGCATGCTTCCATATTAGTCCTATTTCCTATACCTACAAACACTATATTGTCATAGTGAATTACATCACCGCCTTCAATATTATTCTGCATTTCATAAATCTTAAGATTATTTTCTTTAGCAAATCTTTTTAAATACTCTGTTTCATCTTTTCTATTCTTATCTGTCATTCTGCTTATAAATAGTATATCTTCAATAACAAATCCAATATCCTGAGTAAAAACCTGCATAGGAAGCTTACTGTCAATATCTATGAATTTTATCTTGACATTGTCTTCGCTTAATGTATTTATAAGTTTATTGTATTGGCTGTAAAGCAAATCAGTATTTATTTCCTTAGTACATCCACTTTTAAGATTGACTGGATAACAAAGTGCACATGATTTTAAATTATCATACTGATTCTGCTGATAAATTTTCATAATTATCTTCTCCTTCAAAGAAAATTCAATTAATATTGATTATTTCTTTATTTATTTTCAAAGCTTTAATTTATTGTGCATTTTACACCATAAATTAAAGCTTTAATTATATTTTTTCATTGTGCAGGATTTTATATGTATAATAATTTCTTTCAAATTAAAATTACTGTACATTATAGTGAATTTTCAGAAAACTATCAAAACAGATTGACATATAACACCTTATTTGAATATAATTAAGTTAAATTATATATTCAAACAATTAAGATAAGAAATTACAATACTCAAATGAAAAAATTTTTTCATATACTTAAATAATGGCGAATAAATTCATGCTTAATCTAATATTATTAAGTATAGAAGCTGTTATACAAATTTAAGTTATATCGAGATGATTTCTCTTCGTCCTATTGTTTGGGATGGAGAGTTTTTTGATATAGAAACTTATTCAAGGGGTGATTTTTTTGAAATATAATGGGGCTGAAATAGTTATAAAACTATTAGAAAATCAAGGTGTTGAATATATATCCGGAATACCTGGAGGTTTTAACCTTCCAATTTATGATGCTTTATATAAAAGCAGCATAAAACATATCCTTGCAAGACATGAACAGGGGGCAGCTTTCATTGCACAGGGAATCTCAAGGGCTACAGATAAGGCTGGTGTATGCTTTGCAACATCTGGGCCAGGTGCAACTAATCTTCTTACTGCCATTGCAGATGCAAAACTTGACTCAATTCCTCTAGTAGCAATTACCGGGCAGGTTCCTCTTTCTGCAATCGGTACTGATGCCTTTCAGGAAGTAGATGCTTATGGATTAACTATTCCTATAACAAAGCACAATTTTCTTGTAAGAAGAATTGAAGATCTTTTTACTATAATTCCAGAAGCTTTCAGAATAGCATTAGAAGGAAGACCAGGTCCTGTTCTTATTGATATTCCTAAAAATATCCAGACAGAAGTTATTGAAATAGATAAATTTCCTGAAACTCTTCCTATTCATTCTGCTGATCAGACTGTCAGCAATGAAGATCTTTTATATGATGACAAAGCATTTGAATCAAATATATGTGGAAACCTGGAACATAAAAATTCATCAAGCAGAAAAGTCTTAAAACGCTCAACACTTGAGTGTATGGCAGAACTCATAAACAGTGCCCACAGACCTATAATATATGCAGGAGGAGGAGTTATACGCTCTAATGCTTCAAAAGAGCTTTATACCTTTGCAAAGAAAAATAATATTCCTGTCACATTAAGCCTTATGGGGCTTGGTGCTATTACAAGCAGTGACAGACTCAATATAGGTATGCTTGGAATGCATGGAGCTCCTTATACCAACTATCTTGTTAATGAAGCTGATTTAATTCTTGCACTTGGCATAAGATTTGATGACAGGGCTACAGGAAACATTGCTAAATTCTGTCCTAATGCTTCCATAATACATGTTGATATTGATCCATCTGAAATAAATAAGGTAAGGAACTGCAATCTTTCAATGGTAGCTGACATTAAAGATTTCCTAACTGAAATGATACCTCTTATTGAAGAAAAAGAAAGATCTTCATGGACAAAGAGAGTCGACTGCTTCAGAGAAAAATATCCTTTCCCTTCATATGATGATCCTTTGCATCCTGCTAATATAATTCCTTATATTGCATCAAAGGTGCCAGATGATACTATCATAACTACTGATGTTGGAGAACATCAAATGTGGACTGCACAAAGATATCCTTTTAAGAATCCTAAAACACTCCTTACATCTGGAGGACTTGGAACAATGGGATTTGGTCTTCCTGTAGCAATTGGTGCTTCTATTGTAAATCAGGATAAAACAGTATTATGCTTCAGTGGTGATGGTTCCATATTAATGAATATTCAGGAACTTGCAACTTTATCTGATTTAAATCTTAATGTAAAGATAATTATTTTTACTAACCATCACTTAGGACTTGTACGTCAGCAGCAGCAGTTATTTTACCATGAACACTATATTGCTTCACATTTTCAATCAAATCCTGACTTTAAAGTCATAGCAGATGGTTTTGGAATAAATTCATGTGACTTAGGAAATGAAGATAATCCTCTTCAAAAACTTGAAGAACTTTTATCTGAAAAAGGTCCATGCTTAATAAATATACCTATTGGTGAATATGAAAATGTACTTCCAATGGTTGCACCAGGAAAATCTAATCTTGAAATGATAGGTGGTGGAAAATTAAATGATTAATACTAACTTTTATCTTATTGAACTTCTTGTAAGAAATCATCCAGGAGTAATGAGCCATATTACTGGTCTTTTTGCAAGACGTGCATTTAACCTTGAAGGAATTTTATGTGCCCAGATTGGAGATGGTACTACAAGTAAAATGTTTCTTCTAGTAAAAAATGATTCTGTCCTTGACCAGATAATAAAACAGCTTGAAAAACTTTATGATGTCATTGAAGTAGCAATACATCAGGACTATGACCAGTCTGTATTCCAGAATTTAGATAAAGTTCTTAAAATAAAATAAAACATAGTAAATGCTCAAGTCAGAAGTTAAATATATATTTTTTTCTGACTTGAGTACAATAATTCATTATTTTAATCAACCAGACAAAGTTCATATCTCTCAATATTTTCACACATTTTTTTGAATACCTTTTCAAAAGCATTATAAAAATCATCTATTGTTACAGATTGTTCAACCTCAAGGCAGTTTTTTAAACTGTTTAACTTGAATTTCTTTTTGCCCATATCTACTAAAAATGCATCTTCAAAATATTTTAATGCACTTTCTTCAAGCCTTCCTTTAATTAACTTTATGAGATTTTCCCTGTCCTCTTTTGAAATTTCTCCATTTACGCTAACCAATATTTTATTTTCCCTTGAATTAAATCCTACAGTGTGATATCCATAATCAACTAGCATTTCTACTATCCTTTTGCTGTCATTATAATCTCCATGTGTAATGCTGAAATCAATGTCCCTGTTATAGTTGATAAATCCTTTTTTCTCACATCTAAAAGATTTAAAATCATCTTTCCTGTTTCTTATTACATTTTTTACACAATTATAATAATATTTTTTGTTCCTATTATAATTGCTGCTTTCCTGCTTTATTATTCCTCTCCATAGATCTACAAGATAACCATTATATCTGTCATAAAGCATGCTCATTAGTGATTGTACACTCATTCTATCCTGATTTAATGAAATATTGATTATATTCTTCGGATATGAATGTTTTATCTTTATCTGTGGAGCTAACCTTACAGCCTGTCTTTTTATTTGTTTATATAGATTTAAAAAACTATCTTTATCAATATCCATTAACTTGTGAGTTACTATTACTCTGTTTTCTTTTATATTTAATAATGCTGAAGCTTTATTTTTTAAATCTTTTATATAATTATTTTTTTGATTATCACTATTTAGATTTTCCATATTATCTATATCTAAAATACAAAAAACTCTCTTTTCTATAGTAATTCTATTTACTGAATTGTTTATACTGGATAAATAATTTTCTGCATTGTCTGCATTGCTTATAATTATGAATAAACTTTTATAATCCTCACTGACTATATCTGCAATATCATATGCAGTATTATGATTTAAATTTCTGCTGTTAAAATCTATAAAAACGCTATTCCAATATTCATCTCTTACTGCTGGAACTTCAATATACATTCTTCTTATCATAAAAGCACATATATTTCTTTCTTCATAAAGAATTTTTTCAAGACTCATAAAATTTTCATTAAAGAAGCATGTATCATCTTTTCCTTCATTATCATATATGCATCCTTCTTCGCAATGAATATAGTACTTTGAAATTTCATTCATAAATTCATCATATATGCTGCTTATATATTGTTCAAAGCCACTGAAATATGATTTCCATATCAATTCATCCTTTTCTTCAATATTATCTCCTATTTTTATATTGCTTAAATCATCAAAGAGTCTATTGAAATCAATTTTTTTAAATATTTCTTCCATATTTATATAACTGTCAATGCTGGAAAAATTAATATAACTTTTATTTTTAATAGCTTGAATAACACTTTGATAAAATTGAATTTTTGATCCATCTGCTTCGATTTTTTTCAATTCATCCATAAAGGCTTCATCAATCAGATGCAGTATAGTGTATCTTACATTAGATAATACTTCATCTTTTTTCTCAAAATCAAAATAAACTTTTACCACATTGCTGTTAGGTGAGGAATATAATACTTCTGTTGAAAAAACATTATTCTGAATACTGTTGTGATTCATAAAAACTCCCTTTTTCCCCAAGTTAAATATTAATGAAGATTTTCTGCTGTTATGTGACCCCATTAAGTTTATTCTTATCTTGGCTTTGTTTTCAAATCTTTTTTTCATACTTATCATAATTACTTGTCCTCCCTTATATATTTTAATACATCCTTTTGTAATCTCATTGTTACAATTACTGCAGCCTTAATATCTATATATAACTATGCTATTTACTTAATAATTATTCTATTGTTATATTTTATAAATTAACAAAATATTGTGTAGAAATATAATTCTATCTATAATATAATAATTTTAAAATAAATATATTAGAGAGGCTAATTAAATGAGTTGTCTTGGAAACATAATATGGTTCATATTTGGTGGTTTCTTTAATGCCATTGGATGGTACCTGATTGGTGCAGTATGGTGTATAACAATAGCAGGAATTCCAATTGGACTTCAATGCTTTAAAATGGGAAAACTTCAGCTTGCACCATTTGGAAAGAAAGTAGTAGAATCAGACTCTTCTGGTCTTACAAGTTTTGTTTTAAATATATTATGGATTATATTTGGCGGTTTCGAACTGTTTCTTGCAAATATTTTAAGTGCTGTATTATTATGTATTACAATTGTAGGAATTCCTTTTGCTGTTCAATCCTTAAAAATGGCAAAACTTTCATTAATGCCATTTGGTAAAGAAATTATCTAAGTAAACTGAAATAAACTTATCTATTCAAGATATAATCTTTATAGATAAGTTTATTTTAGTTTATTAATATTTATAGATATATTATTTAATTGATAGATAATTATAAGCTGCTTAGTTTTTCATCTATAAGGCCCTTACATACTTTTGGATTTGCTTTACCCTGAGTCTTTTTCATAACCTGACCCATTAAGAATCCTGCAGCCTGTTTCTTTCCTGCTTTATAATCTTCAACAGATTGAGGATTTGCAGCAATTACTTCATCAACCATTTTTTCAAGTTCATCAGTAGAACTTATCTGCATAAGTCCCTTCTCTTCAATTACTTTCATAGGATCTTTATTTTCATCAAATATATCTTCAAGTACTTCTCTTCCTATATTATTGCTTATCTTTCCTTCATCTACAATCTTAAGAAGCTTTGCAAAATTTCCAGCATCTAAAGTCATTTCTTCTGACTCTATCTTCTTTTCCTTTAGGATTCTTAAAATATCTCCAAGTATCCAGTTTGCACCCATCTTAGGTTTTACCCCTTCTTTTACTACAGCTTCAAAGAACTTTGAAAGCACAACATCTGAAATAAGTATATCTACTTCTTTTTCAGTAAGCTTATATTCATTTAAGAATCTTTCCTTCTTTTGATCAGGCATTTCAGGAAGAGAATTCTTTATTTTTTCAATCTGGTCATCATAAAGGATAATTGGTGGAAGATCTGGTTCAACAACATATCTGTAATCATGAGCCTGTTCCTTAGAACGCATTGATATTGTCTTACCTTTTGCTGCATCCCATCTTCTAGTTTCCTGAACAATCTTGTATCCCTCATTGAAGTTGATTAATTCTCTCTGTCTCTTTTCTTCTTTTTTAAGTGCTTTTTCAAGTTCCCTGAATGAGTTGATATTTTTAAGCTCAACCTTTGTACCATATTCTTCACTTCCAACTGGTCTTAAAGAAATATTGGCATCACATCTTAAAGATCCCTGCTCCATACGGCAGTCAGAAACTCCTGCATATTCAAGGATTGATTTTAATCTCTTCATAAAAGCTACAGCCTCACCTACACTTCTCATATCTGGTTCTGTAACTATTTCAGCTAATGGCACACCAACTCTGTTATAGTCAATTAATGAAACTGGTTCACCTTCAACATGGACTAATTTACCTGCATCTTCTTCAATATGAATTCTGTTGATTCTTACCTTTACATGTTTTCCTTCATAATCATATTCAACAAGCCCTTCACCACATATTGGTTTATCAAACTGTGAAGTCTGGTAGTTCTTAGGAAGGTCTGGATAAAAGTAATTCTTTCTATCCATTTTATTGAACTTATTTATTTTACATCCAAGTGCTGTTCCAGCCTTTATTGCAAGGTTTACTACTTCTTCATTTAATACTGGAAGTGTCCCTGGTACACCTGTGCATATTGGACATGTATTTTCATTAGGCTTAGCTCCAAATTTAGTTGAGCATGAGCAGAATATTTTTGTTTTAGATTTTAATTCAGCATGTATTTCAAGACCTATTATTGTTTCTAAGTTCATAATTTTAACCTCCTATAACTCTACCTTCAAAGACTGCTCTAAACTATAAGCTGCCTTGAATATTTTTTCTTCACATAACATATCACCCATTAACTGAATTCCTATAGGAAGACCTTCTTTAGAAACTCCTCCTGGAATTGAAATTGCTGGTATACCTGCTAAGTTTACGTTTATTGTATAAATATCACCTAAGTACATAGCTAATGGATCAGCATTTTTTTCACCTAATTTAAATGGTAATACTGGTGAAACCGGTCCAAGGATTAAATCGTACTTCTTAAATGTCTTTGATAAATCATGTTTAAGTTTTGTTCTGAATTTATCTGCCTTATTGTAATATGCATCATAGTAACCTGATGATAAAGCATAAGTTCCTATCATAATTCTTCTCTTAACTTCTGGTCCGAATCCTTCAGTCCTGCTCTTTTCCATAAGTTCATCAACTGTAGTGAATTTTTCAGGTCTGTATCCATATCTTATTCCATCATATCTTGAAAGATTTGTTGATGCTTCTGCTGATGACATTATATAATAAGCAGCTAATCCATCTTTTATTATAGGAAGCGAGAACATTTCAACTTCTGCACCATTTTCCTTTAGAGTTTCAATAGATTTTTCTACCGCTGCCTTGATTTCTTCATCTAACCCTTCACCGAAGAATTCTTCAGGTACACCAATCTTCATTCCTTTGACTCCATCTTTTAATGAAGCTGTATAATCAACTTTCTTTAGATTCCTTATGCTTGTTGAATCATAAAGATCAGTGCCTGCAATTATATTCAGCATATAAGCACTGTCTTCAACATTCTGAGAAAATGGACCAATCTGATCTAATGATGATCCGAAAGCTACAAGACCAAATCTTGAAACAAGTCCATAAGTGGGTTTAAGTCCTACTACACCGCAGAATGCTGCTGGCTGTCTTATTGATCCACCTGTATCAGATCCTAAAGATACTGGACACATATCAGCACCTACTGCTGCTGCAGATCCACCTGAAGATCCTCCTGGAACTCTTGTTAAATCTCTAGGATTGGCTGTTTTCTTAAATGCTGAATTTTCAGTAGAAGATCCCATTGCAAACTCATCCATATTTGTTTTCCCAATGATTATTGCATCCTCGGCAAGTAATTTCTTCACAACTGTTGCATCATAAGGTGGAATAAAATCTTCAAGCATCTTTGATGCACATGTAGTATTTACACCTTCTGTACATATATTATCCTTGACTGCAATTGGAATTCCAGCTAATGCACCAAGCTCTTCTCCTGCAGCTATTCTCTTATCTATTTCCTTTGCCTTTTCAATAGCTTCATCAGCCATAATAGTTAAAAATGCATTAACTTCCGGTTCCTTTTCCAATACATTTTTTAAATAAGAAGATACTACTTCTTCACTGCTTAATTCACGGCTTTTTATTTTACTTACCATTTCTTTTAATGTTAATTTCATTACATTTTCACCATCCTACTATTCAATAATCTTTGGTACTCTTATATAAGTATCCTGTTTGTCTTTAACGTTTCTGAATAAATCATTGCAGTCAAATTTCTTAACTTCATCTTTTCTTAATACTGGTTTTAATTCTTTTTCATCATCATCATGAATTTCTAAATCAAGTTCACTTAAATATTTAAAGTTTTCTAATATTCCTTCGAATTCACCTGCAAATTTTTCAGCTTCTTCTTCACTGAAATTTAACTTTGCAAGTTTTGCTATATATTTTACTTCATCAATAGTTACGTTCATATAAACACTCCTGTTCAATTTAGAGCTGACTGCAAATCCATATCAGCTCCTTTTCATTTTCTTTTTAAGTATATTTTTAAAATTTATTTCATTAAATGAAATTTAAGGAATCTTATAGTTAAGCTTGTCCTATATTCTTATTACAATTTTAAAGGAAACCCGACTCACATTCGTTCGCTGGGTAAGTTCTACTTTCCAAATATTTCTTATTAATGAAGCTAACTAGCTAAAGCTACTTAGCTAAGTTCGAAAGACCAAATATAAAATTTGGATTCTCACTTATCACTTAAGGCATTAATCTCTTCATGTCTCTTGGGAATAATGATGCTTCTCTTATATTTCCAAGTCCTAACATCTGCATTGTTATTCTTTCAAGTCCTATTGCAAATCCTCCATGTGGTGGCATTCCATATTTAAATGTATCAAGATAAAATGCAAAATCTTCTATCTTTAACCCAAGTCTCTCCATTTTTGCTTTTAACATTTCATAATCATGTATTCTCTGTCCGCCTGTTGTAATTTCAACACCTTTATAAATTAAGTCAAAACTCTTTGTCATTTCATGATTATCTTCACATTCCATTGCGTACATTGGTCTCTTTATTGTTGGATAATCTGTTAGGAATACAAAGTCACAGTTATAAGTTTCTTTAACATATTTATAGAATAATGCTTCACCTTCATTATCAATGTTTCCTACTGGTGATTTCTTTCCGAATTTCTCTAATAATATTTCCTGTGCTTTTGCAAGTGGAATTCTTGGAATATCTAACTCGTCTGGAAGTTCGATATCAAATAATTTTAATTCTTCAGCACATGTTGCTTTTACATGCTTGAACATATATCTTAAGAAATCTTCCTCTACTTTCATTAAGTCATTTTCATCTTTTATAAATCCCATTTCTACATCAAGACTTACGTATTCATTTAAATGTCTCCATGTGTTATGAAGTTCTGCTCTATATGCATATCCTACTTCAAATACTCTTTCAAATCCTGCTCCTACCATCATCTGTTTGTAGAATTGTGGACTTTGTGCAAGGAATGCTCTTCTTCCAAAATAATCTACTGTGAACATTTCTGATCCGCCTTCAGTACCTGAGTTGATTATCTTTGGAGTGTGGATTTCTTCAAAGTCATGACTCTTGAAGTAGCTTCTGAATGCTTCTTCAATTTCATTTTGAATTTTAAAAATTGCTTTTTTCTTAGGAATTCTAAGACTTATTGTTCTATAATCTAATTGAGTTTCAAGTGATACTTTACTTTTATATCCCTGAATTTCAAACGGAAGCTTGTCATAATAAACTTTTCCAGTTATATCAATGCTGCTTACTTCTATTTCAATTCCTTTTGGAGCTTTCTCATTTGCTCTTACAACACCAGTTACTTCTATTGAATTTTCAAGTCTTAAACCTTTGATTTGTTCCTTAGTACATACTAATTGAATTATTCCAGACTTATCTCTAAGCATTACAAAAGATACATGAGATAGATCTCTTATTTTATGAACCCATCCCCTTAATAAAACTTCTTCTTCTTTCTTACTTCCTAAATCTTTAATAAATGTTCTTTCCATAGCTTATTGCTCCTTTTCTTTAAAATCCGCTTTCTTTTATTTATAAATTTGATAATAAAAGTGTCTGTTGTATTTTATTTACATACACTTTTTAAAAAAGTTCTATTAGCACATAGAGCTTTAAAACAGACTAAAAAAAAATCCCGCCTCTATGCACTTTGCATAGGGACGAGATTATATATTCACATATCACGCGGTACCAC
This sequence comes from Clostridium sp., assembly GCA_051878075.1. Lineage (GTDB taxonomy): Bacteria > Bacillota > Clostridia > Clostridiales > Clostridiaceae > Clostridium. The sequence continues at coordinate 16,391 of JBJEJM010000149.1, forward strand.
CCAAATTTAACTTACGAAAAGTTCACCTCAGCAGACACAGAGCTTAATTTATCAAACAATTTATTTTATTTTATAAATTAAACTCTGCAAATATCCAAATACCTTAAAAGTTAAATTTATATAATAAATTGTCATAACTTTCTCTATATCCTTCACATATAACGGTGTGACTCCGGCTAAGTCTACTAATCAATTAAAAAATAAATTAACGTTCGGTTAACTGCTCCTAAGTGTTCTTTCAATTCAAGACTCATACAGATATCCCACCATCATCTGCTCTCTAAAAATCATCCATAGAATTTACTTTTCTTCATCAATGCATCTTATTCACTTTTATTTTTCTTTTCATCATTTTGTTGATGTTGTATTCATTATATTGCAAATTTATTTACAAATCAATAGTTTTTTTAAAATTTATTTATTTTTTAAAAAATTATTTTATTTTTTTGAAATCCCCAGAGTATATCTACTATAATATTCTGTATTATTATTTATTAAATTATAAAAATTTATATCTCAATGAATCTAAAGGCTCCATTTCTTTTCTATCCATGCTAGTTATACTTGAATAATCTGCATTTCTATTATTATGAAACCTGCATTGAACATATAATATGCCCATAAAAAATATAAGCCCTATAATACTTATTGCAAAGATTTTATTTTTCATTTTCTTCATCCCCTTATATTATTAATATATCATATTTTTACCTATTTTTCTATTATATTGTTTATAATTCCCTTTAATTTTTAAAACTTTAATAGCTGTAAAGTAAATTTCAAATTCTTCAGAACTATCATACAGAAATTTGATAATATTAATAAAAAAGATAAAAATAAATTATAGATTAATAATGAAAAAGGAATGTTGCATTAATTTGGTTCTAATTCCCTGTTAATACAAACTCCTTTTTTAGTTGATAGTTGAGAATGGAAATTTGATAGTTTTGACAAATATGCTTACAGCATATCTTCTAAAAAATATATATTTTTTAATAACTGATTTCAATAAATTGAAACTTGTTTAATTTATAAAAAATAAAAATAGGACTTACCGCCAGCAATTTTAACTGCTAATGCGACAGTCCTCTGAATAAACCTGATTGCTTAACACAGTATTTTTAAAAAGAATAGATGGATTAAAATTCACTTAAATGCTTTTAAATACAGATATAGTAATTAATCTCTATAATAATGTTTTTCTACATATTCTGTGAAGCCATAATCTATAATTACAGGCCTTCCATTAATTAATCCCCAACTGCTTGCTTTTGCAAAATCACCTAGAAGTAATTTATATTTTTTTCTAATTTTCTGCATTGGCCCGCATTTATAAAACTCATGTTTATTATCTGCATCAAAGTAAT
>JBJEJM010000150.1:0-3901 GCA_051878075.1 Clostridium sp.
TACTATTTTACATTTAACTCATATTATGTAACTTATATGACCTAAATTAATTAATATAAGTTATTTTAGAGTCGAATTAGAATATTTTGTGTATTTTAGCTTCAATGAATTTATTTACTTTTATACCAGTTAATTGTATAATTGTATTGTTAAATTTTTATAGGAGGTACTTAATAATGAAAAGAAAACAATATAAAATTTTGTTGGCTCTTGCTTTAAGTGCAAGCTTTACTTATAGTCAGACTGCTATAACATCTTTTGCACTTGACAATACATTTTCCAACAACAATAATAATCAATATACAGAAGATAATTCAAAAGAAGAATCTATTTCTAATGAGAAAACTGATTTTTCTGCCATTTCTGTAAACGATATCCAAAACGAATCTGATTTATCAGAAATAACAGAGAATACAAATTTCATGACATCAGCATCTCAGGTTATTGTAACAATATCTGAAGATAATAATAAAACTTCTAATAGTATTAATCCTGCCTTTACAATAACCAACACCAGCGATTCTGATTTAAATCTTTCAGATTTAACATTAAGATATTACTATACTGCTGATTCCGATATTTCTCAAACTTTCACATGTTACTATGCCGGAACAACTGATGGAAGCTATGAACAATTGACTTCAAATGTTGAAGGAAGTATAGAAAAATTAGATTCTCCCTTGGCAAATGCTGATTCATGTCTTAGCATAACATTTAATGGAGGCATTCTAAAAGCAGGACAAAGCATGAATATTCAAACTAATGTCAATAAATCTGACTGGTCTAATTATGACAAGACTAATGACTATTCATATAATGACTCCAGCAAAGTAGTTGTATATATTAATGGAAATATTGTCTCTGGTACTCTTCCATTAGAAGAAGTAATTAAAAATCCAGATAATCCAATATTATCAATGGGTGGAATTACTGCTAAAGGAGGTGAGCTTGTAAAGGTTCCAATAAATATATCAAATATTAAAGATAAAGGAATAAGTAAATTCCATGTAAAAATTTCTTATGATCCTGATGTATTCACTTTTGCATCTGCAATTGAACATGGATCTATGTTATTACATCTTCCTTACTCTGTATTTACAGGACAATGGCATAATCGAGATGAGCATACAGTAGATATAGGTTTTGATTTTACTAAAGCTGATAGTGTCAAAGCATTATATGAAGATGGAGATTACCTTTACCTCCCATTTTATGTGTCAGCAACTGTTGAAAATGGGACATCCTCTTTCAAGATAGTATCTGATGCTGTTCTTACAGATGCAGATGGTGAAGAATATACTGACAACTTAATTGTAGATAATAAACCTATAACCCTTCTTTATAATAGTGAAGCTATTAAGAACTCATCTATTGATTCAAATTATATTACTTACAATGAAAATACTGTAAATGATATATCAATTCCTGTAAAATCATATGAAAACACTATCGTATCTATTGAAAGTGAAACTAACTCTAAAATCAGCAGTCTTAGTGAGGGAAAAGATTATATTCTAGATAATAATAATCTTATATTAAAAAAAGACTACCTAAAGACATTAACTGGTGAAAATACCTTTATCACAATTAATTTCAACGCCGGCAATCCTCAAGTGATATTTGTAAATAACCAAAATTTAGAACAGTCAGTTGATTCTTTAAGAAGCATATCTAAAGATGAACCTACTGTTTCACTTCAGCAGATTATTAATGATGAATCACAAATTACTGATAATTCACCAATAACTTTAGCTATAACTAACACAAGCAATGTTAATATGGATCTTGATAAATTGAAAATGAATTTCTATTACAAAAAAAGTGATGCACATGCCAGCGATATATTTAAAATAGATTATTCTTCAATTTTAGGAAGCAATAAAGATTTGACTCCATATACTTCTGCTATATCAACTCCTTTTTATTGCGACGGGTATTATAACGAAAACTGCACATTAAAAAGCAAATTCAGCAGTAAAGCAGGAGTTCTTAAACCTGATGAAACTGTTTTAATACATGGACATATAGCCCAGAAATTTAGTACAGATTCTCCAATAATCAGGACAAAGCTTCAGGAACCTGTTATAACATATGGTGATGATTCACTATACGGCACATATCCAGATCAATATATTAATAATTCTGAATTGATTACAAAAAATATTGAACTAAATGCTGATAATATAGAAGATGAAACTGTTAATTTTAAATCAAATGGTAATATTCTTGATTCAATAGAGCTATATTCACAAGGTACTCTTCAAAAAAAATTAGAAAAAGGAACTGACTATATTATTAATAAAAGAAATGAAGTCATATTGAAAAAATCATTCTTAGATTCTCTTGAATCTAGAAATTCTACTCTTTACTTTATATTCAGTGGTGGTGCTAGTGACTCTCTTGAAATCTTAAATAATAAATTTGATTATAATTTAAAATCAGGCTCTATAACTTTAAGTAATAAAGAATCTATCACATTTGGCGATACTGGTTTAGCTGGTGGAGATGATATTTCATATTGGGAAGATTTAGTTATACCTATAACTATAAATAATTCTGATATAAATTCTGATGAAATGATTACTTCTGGAAACTTTACATTACGATTTGATAAATCCCTATTCGAAGAAATTTCCATAGAACCTGTTAATTGTTCACTTGAAAATGTTACTGCAAATCCTTCATATGGAATTATCAATTTTAAAATAAATAATATGAATATTACTTCTGATGATACAGCTTTATTTAATATAGTTGCTCATCCTAGCGGAAAAATTGATGCTCAAAAAATAAACTTTACTCTATCTGATGATTCCTACTATGAAACTTCATCTGGAGAAAAGTATAAACCTATTTATAAATATAATAATATAGAGCTTCTTTCTAAGCAGGGTGATGTTAAATTATCAACTGAAGCTGTTTCTGCAAAACAGGGGGAAACAATATCAATACCAGTATATGTGGATTATGCTAAGTACTATAACATTGATTCCTTCAAAACTGGATTATTATATGATACAGATATTTTTGAAAGTGCTGAAATTCTTCCTGGCAATGTATTTAGTGAAGCTCCCGATGATTTTGTAAGCACAAATAATACTGAAAAAGGCAGTGTTTCTGTAGTATGCAATAATAGAATCAACAAAGATGGAACTCTTATGAATATAGTATTAAAAGTTAAAGATGATGCACCTATAGGAGAAACCTCTCTAGAAGATGACTTCCAGTTTGAAGATAGTATGACTATCTATGATTACCAAGGTCGTTATGAAATTACCTGCATTTCTAATAGAATTCCGTATAAGCCAATAACTATAACTGCAAAATAATATTATTCATATTATATATATAAATCCATTGCATAAATGACAATAAAATTATGCAATGGATTTTATTTTTTATGTCCTATATAAAAATAAAATCCATGTCTTATTAAACTATTTCTAAAAGTTCTTCAAAAATTTTATTTACTATAAATTTCTTCTGTTCATACCTTGGTTCTATAGGTACTTTTATCTTTCTATTAACTTCAGCTCTATCAAGATACTTTATACAGAAATAAACTTCCCCCTGAACACTGTCTTTATTATTGGGATCTACATTGCTTAGTGTCCCTGTTATTCCTATTCCAATATCTGCATTCATTTTTTCCCTGCATACCTGTGCCATATTTAAAGCAGTTTGAGAAGAATATACTCCATAAGTATCAATAACTTCTTTTGGAACTCCCATAGCTATTTTCTGTTTATTTGAATAAGTTACAAATCCGCCATCTGTTATTCCTGACGCTCCTTCTACATCTGTAATAGTGCTTATAAGAAGTCCTCCAGTACAGCTTTCCATAGTTGTTATTTTAATTTTTTTTTCAATAAGTTTCTTAACTACATCTTCATATATCATA
>JBJEJM010000151.1:0-3865 GCA_051878075.1 Clostridium sp.
AAATGCTTGAGGAATTTTCATATCTTGGAGAAGAAAAGGCATATGAAGTTGTCGTAACAAATACAAATAAGATTTCTGAAATGTGTGAGCAGATAAGTCCTATTTCACCAGAAAAATGTCCTCCGCATATTGATGGATGTGAGCAGACAATAAAGGACATAGCTTATGGAAAGGCACATGAATTATATGGAGATCCTCTTCCAGAGATTGTTCAGGAAAGACTTGACAGAGAACTTGATTCCATAATTAAAAATGGTTTCTCAGTTATGTACATTATTGCACAAAAGCTTGTTTGGAAATCAAATGAAGATGGATATCTTGTTGGTTCTAGAGGATCAGTTGGTTCATCTGTAGTTGCTTATATGACAGGTATTACAGAAGTTAATGCACTGCCTCCACATTATAGATGTCATAAGTGCAAGTATTCAGATTTTAATGATTATGGAGCTAAAAATGGCTTTGACCTTCCTGATAAGGTATGCCCCGTATGTGGAGAACGCATGGATAAGGATGGAATGGATATTCCTTTTGAAACATTCCTTGGATTTAATGGAGATAAGGAACCAGATATAGATTTAAATTTCTCAGGAGAATATCAGGCAAAGGCACATAGATATACTGAAGTTATTTTTGGAAAAGGTACAACATTTAAAGCAGGAACAATAGGTACTGTAGCAGAAAAAACAGCTTTTGGTTATGTGAAGAAATATTATGAAGAAAAAAATCAACATATAAATAAAGCTGAAATTACCAGAATTGCACAGGGATGTACAGGAATAAAGAGGACGACAGGTCAGCATCCAGGAGGAATAATAGTAGTTCCTAAAGGAAGAGAAATATTTGAATTCTGCCCAGTGCAGCATCCAGCAGATGATCCAGCTTCAGATATAATAACAACACATTTTGATTATCACTCAATTGATCAGAACCTTTTGAAACTGGATATACTGGGCCATGATGATCCTACTGTAATAAGGATGCTTCAGGACATAACAGGAATAAATCCTCATACTATACCACTAGATGATAAGGAAACTATGTCATTATTTTCATCAACAGAGGCTCTTGGAGTAACTCCTGAACAGATAAATTCAAAGGTTGGAACTTTTGGTATACCAGAGTTTGGTACTAAATTCGTAAGAGGAATGCTTGTTGATACACTGCCAAAAAGTTTTTCTGATCTATTATGTATTTCAGGATTATCACATGGTACTGATGTATGGCTTGGAAATGCCAAGGATCTGATTGATGCAGGAGTAATTACAAGCATAAGTGATGCAGTATGTTGTAGAGATGATATTATGGTGTATCTTATAAAGAAAGGGCTTCCTAAAAATACATCATTCAAGATAATGGAGACAGTCCGTAAGGGTAAAGCATTAAAAGACCCTGAAAAATGGGCAGAATATGAATCACTTATGAGGGAAAATGATGTACCTGAATGGTATATAGATTCATGTAAAAAGATAAAATACATGTTCCCTAAAGCCCATGCAGCAGCTTATGTAATGATGGCATTTCGAATAGCATGGTTTAAAGTTCATATACCTAAAGCTTACTATGCTGCGTATTTTTCAATAAGGGCAAAAGCTTTTGATGCAGAATTTATGATTTTTGGAAAAGATAAAGTAAAAGAAAAGATGGCAGAAATAACAGCACAGGGAAATGATGCAGCACCAAAAGATAAGGATATGTACGATGACCTTGAAATAGTGCTGGAAATGTATGAAAGAGGATTGAAATTCCTTCCTATAGATTTATATAAATCAGAAGCAACAAAGTTTAAGGTTGAAGATGAGGGATTAAGACCTCCTTTAAACAGCATAGCAGGAATGGGAAATGTTGCAGCAGAATCAATATATGCAGTTACTCATGAAATAGAACCTATAAGTTCTATAGATAATTTAAAGAAACGTGCTAAAATAGGTAACTCTACAGCTGATTTATTAAGAAAATTTGGATGCTTAGATGGAATGCAGGAGAGTGATCAGGTAAGTTTCTTTGATATGATAAGCTAAATTTATAAAAAGCGTAATTAAGATAATATTATCTCGTATAGATTAAACTGGAGAAAGAAGCAGTTGATGCAATAAATTTCTCCAGTTTTTTATATTACTTATTAATTTTATTACTTATCTAATTTTGCAATTAAATCTTTCATGTATCCATCTTCAAAAGGACTCTTAAATCCAATACTATGAAGCATATTTTGGAAAGTATCTTTTGCAGATTCCTTACAAAAAGCAAGATATTTATCCCATGCATCATAATAATTTTCATCCATTTTAATTTTAAATTGTAAAGCACAAGTTTGAGCTAAGCAGTAATCAATATAATAAAATGGATCCATATAGATATGTCTTTGAAGCTGCCATCTTCGTCCTTCACCTAGGAATTCATCATTTTCATATCTTAAGTGAGGCTTATATTGCTTTTCTAAGTCTTTCCATACCTGTCTTCTTTCTTCTTTTGACAGTTCTGGTTTAGAATATATTATTTCCTGAAATTCATCTACCATGCAGCCATAAGGTATAAATGCAATAGCATCTTCTAAATGCATTTTTATATAATCGTCAGTCCTGTCACCAAAGAATAAATCCATCCATTTTTCTGTGAAAAATTCCATAGACATTGAATGTGTTTCAGCAGTTTCCATTTTGATGTTATTATGTTCCATTATTTCATAATCTCTTGTTATGAATCCTTGAAATGCATGACCACATTCATGAGTAATAACATCTACATCTCCACTTGTACCATTAAAATTAGCAAAAATAATCGGTGCTTTATAAGTATATAGCATATCCATGTAGCCGCCGCCAGCTTTATTAGGTCTTCCAATTACATCAAAAAGTTCGTGATCCAGCATGAAGTCGAAAAATTCCTTAGTTTCTTTTGATAGTTCACTATACATTTTCTTTCCAGCCTTAAAAATGTCATCAGCAGTTCCTATTGGTGCTGGATTGCCATTTGTAAAATATATACCTTCATCAACAGAATCTAATTTTTCTAATTTTAGTCTCATTCTTCTTTTTTCATGTAATTTACTTGCAAATGGGACTAAATATTTTTTTACCTGATTTCTAAAATTTTGTACTTCAGCTATTCCATATGTAGTTCTTCCCATACGATAATATCCAAGATCAACATAAGAGGCATATCCTAGTTTTTTAGCCTGTTCAGTTCTGTTTTTAACCATCTTATCATATATGTCATCTAATTTGTCTTTGACTTCATTAAGCGCAGAAGTTCTGGCTTTAACTGCCTTTATTCTAACATTTCTATCATTGGATTCAATATATTTGTCTAAAAGAGATAGATTTAGTTTTTGACCTTCAAAATCAATTTTAAGTTCTGCTAAAAGTTTGCTGTATTCAGATATTAAAGCATTTTCTTCCTGCTTTAACGGAATTATTGATTTGTCAAAAGATTTTAAGTCAAATTCTATATCTTTAAAAGCTAATTTTCCAATTTTACTTTCTAGATAATCTCTGAATTTACTATTGAATAATTCTTTTTTATATTCATTATCAAAGGCTGTGATTCTAGGTGATATTTGATCATAATAATCTTGTTCATCCTGATAAAATTTATCTGTCACATCACAGTCATGTCTTAATTGTACTAAAATTCGTTTAGTCATTATTGTCTGAATTAATTCATAATATTTCTTATGAACTAAAAACTGTTCTTCGCCAGAATTAGCATTTTTGAATTGTTCTAAAATTTTTCTTCCTTCATTTTCAAAGGTTTCAATTGTCATTCTTTCGTAAGGAAGATCTTTTAATTTAAAAGTATTTTCTGCCATGTTTTCCCTCCGTAAATAATTTTAATATTTTAAATAAATTACAATATTTTACTACAA
>JBJEJM010000152.1:0-4902 GCA_051878075.1 Clostridium sp.
TTTTTTCTATCTATTCACTAATAAAATATGCTCCAGTAGCTCCTGCTGTTCTTTCAACTATTTTAAACAATCCAAATCCTACTAATGTATTTATTACTGCTGTTGTAAGAACTACACTTACAAATAATTCAGCAAATGCACTAACTTCAATTCCACCGATTATTGCTGCTACAGATATAAATAATGTTCCGCTTATTAATGTTCCAATAGGTAATACAATCATCATTAATTTATTTACATTAAGCTTATTTCTTATTAATGATATAAACACAAACATTATATTTGTAGTTATAAATTTATCAACTATATTAGGAATTTGTCCCATTGGCATCTTTGTTGTAAGTGCTGCAAATACTCCAACAGCTATTCCACATATTAAACTAGTTTTATATTCTTTGTTATATAACATTATTATAAAAAGCATTACAAGTGATAAATCTGGCTGCATACTTATCCCAAAAAGGGGTATTGCAGGTGTAATCTGATGTAAGATAGCTCCTATTGCTATCAATATTGCATTTGTTGTCATTCTTTTTGTATTTAAATTTGTATTCATTTCAAGCACCTTCTTCTATAAAATTAATTATTACTATCTTTACTTCTTTTAATTTCTTTCATAACATAATATCAACCCCTACTGATAATAATTAGTCAGCAGTCTGGAGTTAGCAGTAGTTTTTAGCAGATTTAATTTCTATAGAAAATTTTCTTGCATTTTAGGATAAAAAAAACGCCCTATTATAATAAAATAGGACGATAATATCCGCGTTGCCACCTAAATTGTATCTTTGTTAAAAAAATACCACTCAACTCAAGTACTAACATACTCTATTCGCTATAACGTGCGACATACGGCTCAACTACTATTTATAAAAATAAATTTCATATTGCTTCTCCAAGGCCCATTCGTCATTTGCTACTGTGCTGAAATCTCACCATCTTCAGCTCTCTTTGACATTACATTTATGACTACTCTTCCTCTTCTTAGAATTTAATCTATATTTATATATTATACTTATAATCCATATTTGTCAATATAATCAAATGCTTTTACCAATAATATCTATTATTTCTTCAAAAGCTTTAGGTTTGCTAAAATAATACCCTTGTACAAAATCACACAGTATTGATTTAAGATATTCAACCTGTTCAACATGTTCAACACCTTCTGCAACTACCTGTATCCCTAATTTATGAGATAGTTCTATTATACTTTCAATCATATACTTTTCTTTAGGATTAGAACATAAATCAATTATAAAACTTCTATCAATTTTCAAAACATCAATTGGTAATTTTGTTAAATAACTTAATGATGAATAGCCTGTCCCAAAATCATCTAAAGCAATAGTTATTCCCATGTCTTTAATTTCTTCTAACACTTTTAGATTTTTTTCAAAAGATCTCATAAACATGCTTTCAGTTATTTCTAATTCTAAATGCTTTGAAGATATTTCATATTTTTTTATTAAATCCTTTAAAATATCTACAAGAATCCCTTCTTGAAATTGGACTTCCGATAAATTAACAGCAATTTTAAAATCTTCATAACCATTTGATATTAAATATTTTATCTTTTTGCATACTTCTTCAAGAACAAAATTTCCTATAGGAACTATCATTCTTGATTGTTCTGCAAGTGGAATAAATTTAACTGGACTTATCTGACCAAATTTTCCATTTCTCCATCTAACAAGTGCTTCAAACCCTTTAACAATAGAACCTTCTAAAATCACCTTAGGCTGATATACTACATACATTTCTTTTTTTTCTAAAGAAGTCCTTAATTCCTTTTGTAATTCATACTCTTCAATCAGTTTATTTTCCATTTCACTATCAAAAAATTCATATTTATTTTTGCCATTCTGCTTTACCTCATACATTGCAATATCTGCATTCTTAAGCAGATTATCATATTTCTGTCCATCTTTAGGTATGACAGCAACTCCCATACTTATAGTTAAATAGATTTCGTTATGTGGCTTTTTAAATACATCAAATACTCTTCTTATTATTGTTTTAATATCATTGTTGTCATTTAAGTTATCTATGAATAATATAAATGTATTACCACTATAACGGCACATAATTATATTATCAGTAAAAGATTCCCTTATTTCACCACTAATCATTCTTAACATATTATCCCCAAATTCATGCCCATAGGAGTCGTTTACATGCTTAAAATTATCAATGTCAAATAATATCAATGCTGATTTTACATTATTTTCAATAGAATATTTAATTTTCTCTTGTGCTATCTTTTTGAAGTTACTCACACTAGGTAATAAAGTTACTATATCATATTCTTTAAATGTAGCCCCTTTTAGGTCATTATACTTATCTACCTCGCTTGTTTCCCCCTTAACCATTATACAACAATCCTTTATAACTTATTTATGTTTTTTATTATCATTTGCAAGAGATGCAATTAATGCTGCTGTTGCAAGTAAAACTGTAATAACTTTTCCACTTTTTTTTAATTTCATATGAATGATCCTCCTAAAATTTAGTGACTTTTATTTAAACTGATTTATTTCTTCATTATATTTATAATCTATGTCTTCAAGTTTATTCTTTAGATTCTCTTCATTTAAATCCAAGTCACTGCATAATAAACTTAATGAACTATATTCGTCTCTTAATTTTGTATTTATAAAACTAAGCAACATAAATGGATCCATGTTCATCATATCTTCATTTGTCATTTTATTATCCCCTTTTCCTAATTTAAAATGTAAAAATTAGAAGTTAAATTTAATTATTAATTGTTAAAAGTATCTAAATAAATACCTTATAAAAAAATTATATCCTCTTATAATTACATTTTAAATTCTAACATAGTATAAAATTAATATAACATATTTTTACATATTAATAAATAGTTATTGAGTTTATTCTTCATCGTAGACATCTAAAAATGAATATTTCTTATCACCTTTCTGCCATCCTAATATTCCATCCATACTTACATTTTCTGCCGCCTTAAATATAGATTTCTCTACTCCATCAAAATTTTCCTTCAATTGTTTGATTAAATCCTTTATTTCATATCTCTTGTTACCTATTTTTTCTGCTGCAACCATGCATGCACAATTAAGAGGCCATATTCCTGCATTATTTATGAATCTCTTTATATATTCCTCTTCTATATAATACATAGGTCTTATAAGCTCTAAATTATCGAAATTTTTTGCTTTTAGTTTAGGCATCATTGTTTTAAAATTTCCTGCATATAGCAAATTCAGCATTGTAGTCTCAATTACATCATTATAGTGATGTCCTAAAGCTAATTTATTACATCCAAATTCCTTTGCCTTTGAATATAATGATCCTCTTCTCATCCTTGCACATAAATAGCATGGATAATCCTTAGCCATTCTATCAACAACTTCAAAAATTCCTGAATCATATATATGTATTGGAATATTTAAATATTCACAATTTTCTATTAATAGCTTCTTTATATCAGGATGATATCCAGGATCCATTGCTAAAAATACAAGTTCGAATTTTACCTCTCCGTGTCTTTGAAGTTCCTGAAATAACTTTGCCATAAGCATACTATCTTTTCCACCTGATATACCTACTGCAATCTTATCGCCTTCTTCTATTAAGTTATACTCTTTAACAGCCTTTACAAATTTTGACCATATATGTTTTCTATATGTCTTTATAATGCTTCTTTCAATATCTTTTAGAGGTTTCTTTTCCCCTTCTGGAATGATTCTAGGACATCCCTTTCCTGCAATTGTACTCACGTTATTTCACCTCATTATCTTACTTGCTATAGTTTAACCATTACTATAATTATAATATATATTTTTCTAAAGTTTATAGTCCATAACTCACTAAGTACAAAGTGAGTTATTATAACTCTAGTACAACAAATTTCATCAATACTAAGTATGTTATTTCTTAATTTTAAGATATTATATGTTAATAAAACCTATAAACAATACTTATTTCTATAACACTTATAATTTTTTATAACAATTAGTTTATCATATATTTTATCGAATATTTTATTGAAAATCAATAATATGAAAAAACGTTAGCTATAATCTGATACTATTAATTCAAAGTCTAGTAACAACTTATATTTAATATTGCTTCATAAAAATTGTAATTTCTTATTTTTATATAAATATACATCTATATTACTATTATTTCTTAAATTATGCTATATAATATATATTATTAGGTTTAAATATTAATTTATATATTTATTCGGTGGTGATGATTAATGAATTACAAAAAAAAATTATATAAAGATATTTCAAGGAAAAAGGTGTGCGGAGTTCTTGCAGGTTTCTCTGATTACATTAATGGAGATATCACTTTAATAAGAATATTATTTTTACTAGTATCTATAGAATTTTTTTCTATTGCTGTTCCTTTCTATTTTATATGCGCTTTGGTAATGCCTGATAAAAATGAAATTTTTAATGATATTAATTGAGATTTATAATAAATATGTTAAAATCTAATTAGTTATACTTTCTATAAAATAATTTTAGACTAATGAGAAAAACGGAGGTATTTATTCGTAATGGAAAAATCAAATAATAGAAAGCTCTCTATAAGACAAATTACTATGGTTGGAATGCTTTCTGCAATTTCTATATTTTTAGGTGTCAGTGGGTTGGGATTTATACCTATTCCTCCAGTAAGAGCAACTATAATGCATGTTCCAGTTATAATCGGTGCAATAGTTGAAGGTCCTATAGTAGGTGCTTTAGTTGGACTTGTTTTTGGACTATTCTCAATGTATCAAAATATTACAGCACCTGGTCCTACTTCATTTTTATTTTGGAATCCAATAATTGCATTAGTTCCAAGAATATTAATAGGAGTAGTTGCTTATTATGTTTATAATTTTTTACATAAAAAGATAAAAAC
>JBJEJM010000152.1:5002-17498 GCA_051878075.1 Clostridium sp.
CTTTATTCATTTTTTTTACTCATATAACCTTTTATTACTTATATTCCTCTCATTACATAGATTATATTTAGGATTTCTACACACAATAATATTGCAAAGCAAAGAAGAAATGCTTAGCAAATAATCCTACATTCAAAGGAGGAATATATTATGTCAAAGAATTCAGCATTAGTACCAGAAGCAAAACAAGGATTATCAAAATTCAAAAACGAAGTAGCTAGTGAAATGGGAGTTCCTTTCACAGACTATAACGGAAATTTATCTTCAAAACAATGCGGAAGCGTTGGTGGAGAAATGGTTAAGAGAATGGTACAACAATACGAATCTGGCATAAAATAATAAATCCGTGTAATGTACCAATAAAAAAAGAGTTATTCACAAAAAGTGAATGACTCTTTTTACTTGTATTTTATTCTCAGAAATCCCCTATAGGATTTCTGAAATTTAAACTTATATCTATAAATTATCAATTTTTTATTAGTTAAGTACTTTTTCTGCTGATAATACAGGAGTTATTACTATTTCATCATTCTCTCCATCAATTCTTACTGTAGAGCCATAAGTCACTTCATCTTTTATTATCATTCTGGCAAGTCTGTTTTCTAAGGTATTTTGTATATATCTCTTAAGTGGTCTTGCACCATAATGAGGATCATAACCTTCTCTTGCCATTATTGTCTTAGCAGCATCAGTAACTTCCATTGTAATGTTCTTATCTTTTAATCTTCTTGATACATCTTTCAAGAAAATATCAATAATCTTCTTAATACCACTTTCTGTTAATGGCTTAAACATTATAATGTCATCTACTCTGTTCAAAAATTCTGGTTTGAATCTGCTCTTTAATACAGTCATTACTTTAGATTTTATACTATCTTCAACATAATCTTCATTCTTATTTTCTAGAAGATATTCACTACCAATATTTGAAGTCATTATGATGATTGTGTTCTTAAAATCAACAGTTTTACCTTTGTTATCTGTAAGTCTTCCATCATCAAGGATTTGAAGGAATATATTAAATACATCTTCATGTGCCTTCTCAATTTCATCAAATAATATTACACTATATGGATTTCTTCTTACAGCTTCAGTTAACTGACCACCTTCATCATATCCAACATATCCTGGAGGAGCTCCAACTAATCTAGATACCGAATGTTTCTCCATATACTCAGACATATCGATACGTATAATATTGTCTTCGCTGTCAAATAAGTTTCTAGCTAAAGTTTTTGCAAGTTCTGTTTTACCAACACCAGTAGGTCCAAGGAATATAAATGATCCTATAGGTCTATTAATATCTTTAAGACCTGCTCTTGCTCTAAGTATTGCATTAGTAACAGCTTCAACAGCTTCTCCTTGACCAATTACACGCTTGCTCATATCACTTTCAAGTCTCAACAATTTTTCTCTTTCGCCTTCAAGTAATCTTGATACTGGTATTCCAGTCCATTTTGAAAGTACTTGTGAAACTTCTTCTTCAGTAACTTCTTCTTTTAATAATGCACCTTCATAATTTTCTCTAGTTGCTGCTTCTTTTACTTTTATCTCTTCTTCTAATTTAGGAATTACACTATATTGAATTTCAGCTACCTTATTATAATCAAAATTTCTCTGTGCTTCCTCAATCTGTCCTCTTGCTTCATCTAATTTGCTCTTTAATGTTTTTATTGCTGTGATATTTTCTTTTTCTTTAGCATATTTAGCAGTCATTTCATCATTCTTTTCTTTTAACTCTGCTAATTCTTTTTCAACATCACTTAATCTCTTTTGAGAGCTTTCATCTTTTTCTTTTGATAAAGCTTCTTTTTCTATTTCTAATTTAAAAATCTTTCTTCTTACAACATCAAGTTCTGTTGGAAGGGAATCTATTTCTGATCTAATCATAGCACCAGCTTCATCAATAAGATCAATTGCTTTATCTGGCATATATCTGTCTTGAATATATCTATCAGAAAGTTTGGCAGCTGCAACTATAGCTGAATCATGTATTCTGATACCATGATGAATTTCAAATCTTTCTTTTAATCCTCTTAATATTGCAATTGTATCTTCTACGCTTGGTTCATCAACAATTACAGGCTGGAATCTTCTTTCAAGTGCTTTATCTTTTTCAATATATTGTCTATATTCATCAAAAGTTGTAGCACCTAAACAATGAAGTTCTCCTCTTGCAAGAAGAGGCTTGATTAAATTACCTGCATCCATTGCGCCATCAGTCTTACCAGCTCCTACAATAGTGTGTATTTCATCAATAAATAATAATATTCTTCCTTCACTATTAGAAACTTCTTTTAATACTGCTTTTAATCTTTCTTCAAATTCACCTCTGTATTTAGCACCAGCAATAAGTGAACCCATATCAAGAGAGAATATAATTTTATCCTTTAATCCTTCTGGTACATCGCCTCTTACTATTCTTTCAGCTAACCCTTCAACAATAGCAGTTTTACCAACACCAGGTTCACCAATAAGAACTGGATTATTCTTAGTTCTTCTTGAAAGAATTCTTATAGTTCTCCTTATTTCTTCATCCCTGCCTATAACTGGATCTAATTTATGTTTCTTAGCAAGGTCTGTTAAATTTGTACCATATTTTGCAAGTGCATCATATGTTCCTTCTGGGTCCTGGGTTTCTACTCTCTGGCTTCCCCTTACTTCTGAAAGAACCTTTAAAAAATTATCTTTTGTTATATTGTATTGTTTTAATATTTTAGCAACATTAGTATTTTTACCTACATCCATAATTGCAAGCATCAAATGTTCAACACTTACATATGAATCTTCAAATTTTTTTGATATTTCTTCTGCCTTTACTAAAACTTCTTCTACTTTTCTTGTTATATATACATTTCCTAATCCTTCACCAGTAACCTTTGGAAGCCTATCTAATTCAGCATTTATTGTACTGATTAAATTTTTAACTGGAACACCCATTTTAGTGAAAATATTAGGAACTAATCCATCTTCTTGTTCAACTAGTGCAGAAAAAAGATGAATTAAATCTATCTGTGAATTAGTATACTTTACTGCGGTAGCATTTGCATCATTTAAAGCTTGTTGTACTCTTAATGTCATTTTATCAATATTCATATTTCTTCCTCCTTAAATCATGTAGAGCAACTAATTTCCTACTCCATTTTTCTAAATTTAATCTTTTTTTATTTATTGTTTCCTTATCAAAACTCATTTATAAATTATTTGATTAATAAATTTTAAAACAAATCCTGATTTATTTTTTATTATTTCTTTTCTTACTTATATAATAATACAAAGGTCAAAGAAAGTCAAAGTTTATTTCAATTTTTTTGAAAAAATTTTTTATTAACGAAAATCCCTTTATTATAAATATCTAACTCTTATAATTTACTTACTAAAATAGATATTCTGCATAAAAAAATAAATAAAGAATTAAATATATAATATATCCAACTCTTTATTTATACTTTTAATTAATAATTTCTATATTTTCTTGTCAACAGCTAATGCTAAATTAAAATACTTTAAAGAATCCATTGTAGAACCAATATTATAATATAAGTTAGCCATATCTATATATCGTTTTTTTCTTTCTTCTCTTGAGCCAAACTTAAATAATGAATCCAAAGATAAATTCATATATTTTTCTGCTTCAGAATACTTGTCCATTTTTTGAAGTATTGTTCCCTTTAAATAGTAAGCTCTCTCTATTAGTCTTATATTGCCTGTAACAATTGCTATATTAAGTGAATCTTCTATTATCTCATATGCAACTTTATATTCATCATTAGAAATTAATATTTCTGCACATGAATTTAAAAATTCAACATACTTTTCTTCATTATCCTTTGGAAATATTTCTATTCCAGATTCAATTTCTTTGATTGCTTTTTCTTTTTCTCCTACTGCAAAATAATACTTTCCATAATCCCCGTAAGATTTTGCTAATGATACAGGATTATATTTTTCATATTCATAAGCCTTCTTTTTATATTCATCAGCACAATCTTTTTTCAACTTTATACATACATTAGTATATACATGATATATACGTCCTTTAACTTCATCTGACTTTAATGTATCAACAAAATCAATTATTTCACTTAATATAGTATATGCTTCTTCAAATTTATTAATATTTTGATAGCATATAGCTTCATTATATGTTATAAAGCAGTATTCAGATTTATCATAAGGTTCTTTCATCTGCATCATCATTTCACGAAGCTTGCTATAATAAGATATAGCTTCTATATATTCTTCGTTACATAATAGATATCTTGCCATATCCTTAAAATAAATAATAGTATTTTCTTCTGTATTATCCCTTTGATATAAATCATAATATTCTGAAACTATTAATTGAATATTTTCAATTTTATTCTCTTCAATATAATATGTGAACAAAATATGTATAAGTTCAAATGCAAGATTATAATACTCATATTTTACAGCATAGCTTAAATTATCTCTGAGTCTCTCTTCAATATCTTCATCACATGAAATATTCTTTTTTATTAATGTCAAATTATTTGTTATCTGTTCATAGACATCTTCAATAAGATAATTTAAATCAATTTCTATTTTTTGTGCTATGTATTCAAGTAACTCTCTATCAGCTTTAGCTTTTCCATTTTCAATACAGCTCATTTTAGCTATTGAAATCTTATCTTCGCATAACTCCTTTAAAGTAATTCCTTTGAATATTCTAGCCCTCTTTATTTTTTCACCAGTAGATAGTATTTCCATAGTATATCACCCGTTTTATTTATTAGTTTCTGCTTCTTCTGCCTGCCTAAATAATTCTATTCCTTCATTCAGATAATATGCAGCTTCCTCTTCATTTTTCTTATCCATGAAGTACTTTCCGACTCTCATTGCCAGTTCCCCTGCTTTAGTTAATCTTCCATTTTCTTTTGCAAAAACATAAGCATCTTTTAATGTCTTTTCTGCTGCCTCAATATTTTCATCGATATTATACATAGTATACCTTAACAGCTGACATCTTATTTTTCTATCTATATCATCATCTTCAAGTCCATTTTCCTCTAAATTCTTTAAAATTTCCGCACACTTCTTAGTATCCTTTAATTTCAAATGGTTTTTGCATATATCTATTAGTATGTCATTAGTAGATCCTATGCAGTTTTGTATACTCAAGTTTTTTGATATTTCATATCTCTTAAATGATTCATCTAACTCATCTAATTCATAAAAAATTCGACCCAGGTTACGTTCAATATTTATTACATTTCTATTATGTTCTATTTTCTTATATACCTGTAATGTTTTTTTAGAATATTTAAGTGCATTTAATATATCGCCCTTTTTATTATAATCTTCAGCTAATAAGAATAGATTTTTAGCATAATAATCATCATTATATATCTGTTCAAATTTTTCTTTAGCTAAATAAGCATATTTTAATGCTGAATCTAAGTCTTCTACATCAAAATAAGTTCTTGCCATATTATAATGTATTTCACCAATTAAAAAGTCATCAATAACTTCATTATCATTATAAACCATTTCAGCCTGCTTTAAATAACTGCTTGCTGAATGATATGCTTTTAATTCTATTGCTATGGTAGCTAAATTTAAAAACGTCTTTATTATTTCCTCATAATTATTGTTCTTAACAAAAATTACATTTGATGATAGGAAAAACTTTTGTGCCATGGGAAAATCTTTTCTAAACATATATGATTCAGCAGTAATAAAAAATATCTTTGCTTTTCTATATTCGAGATTATATTTTTCTGAATAGTATAATGCATTGTCTATATATCTTTGTCCCTTTTCATAATCTCCATTTAATATACAAGATTCCCCTACTTGTTCATAATATATACTTATTTTTTCTGCCTGACTTTCTTCAGATTCCATTAAATATTCAACAGTGGTATTTAATGTTGATGCTAGGTACTCAAGTAAATCTACAGATGGATTAGAACGTCCTGATTCAACTAAACTTATCTGCCCCGGAGTTATTCTGTCTTTTGCTAAATCTTTTAATGTCATATTAAGTTGTTTTCTTCTTCTTTTTATTTTTTCTCCTAATGATAGAATTTCCATTTTTTCAATCCTTCTCTATTCAACAAATTATTTAATTATGTTAATATATTCTTCTTTAATTATAACATAAATTTCTCAAAAACCGCATTAATTTCTGAATTTTTTTCTAAATTTTATATAATTTAATTTTATTATCCAACTTGTAATAATTTTCATCACTTTTGACATATACAATAATTATTTAATTAAATAAAATAAAAAAATACTGGTATAAAGCATGCCAGTATTTTTTAAAACAATAAATTATCTAACCCAATTACAGACTCCATCATATGTACAGCCTGCCATATCTCTCATTTTATTCCCCATTCTTCTTATGTTTCTTTGAGTTCTTCTATCCATCTGTGGAAACATAATCATTTCAAATACGGCTCCAATTACTGCTCCCATAACCATTCCTTTAATAAACTTATACACTAAAAAACACCTCTTTTTATATTATTTTAGTTATCTGTTCTGAAATAGGTTATGTATTATAAAAAAATTTATTCATTACATCTTCCTTATTTATTTTCTAAAAGATATAGTATATATTTTTCTTTTTGTTTACTAAGCATCTTTGATATTTTCTTTTTTGCTTCTTTAGGTTTTGTTTCATACAAAAGCGTTATATCCTTAAATATCTTTATTTCATCAGAAATTTCACTTTTATCACTTGCTTCACCTTCCCCAGAAATAATTATATTCTCTTCTGCATCTGGTGCTATACTTAATATTTCGTCTTTAATCAGACTATCTTTTACATATATTACATCTGATTTTAAATATTTTTCTATAACCTTATCTGATTGTATTCCTAAAGGTTCCTTACATTTCTCATCTACAAGTTCATTAAATAAATCACCTGTATGACTATCTACTTTAACAAATATTATTTCAATCCCTTTGTTCATGAACTCCTGCATCTTTTTATGATAATCCACTGATGACTGCTCATTTCTTGACCATGCACCAGTTGCATGATGTGCTATTCCTTCATAATCATGAAATATAACAAGCTTTTTTTCTCCCTTTTTAAGTGCATACTCAACAGCTTTTACAGCACCTTTAAGTTCTCCTGCAATCTGTCGTATATTTCTCTCTGATGTATCTTTTTCAGCGCCATTTTCAATATACTCAATTACATTATTATTAACACATACAACTCCATATGCGTACCTTCCATCTGATGAATTATAACTTCCATCAACATAGGCATGAAGACAGTCCTTTGGATAATTTTCATCACTCTTTTTAAGCATTCTGTTTCCTTCATTCAAGTATTCCTGTGCTTCCTGCACATTGTCAAAACTTTTATATTTTGCGCCTTTAACTCCCTTAACATATGATAAGCATTCTGCCCACGTATTTACTATTCTATTTTCAATTTTTGTATTATTCTTCATATCGAATCCATACTGAATTGCATATACTTTTTTAGCCATAAACAAAATTTCCTTCCATATTACAAATTATAAAGTAGATAATTCTTCTACAACTTCATATAGCTTTTCTACATTCTCAGCCGCTGTAAAGTTAATTAAATAATCAATACCATTTTTAATAACTAATAATATATCATTTTTTCCTTCCCAGTTTTCAAGAATTATATTAATTGGAACATCATTCATTATCTTATTTAACACAAAAAAAGCAACACCAATATCATCAATTGCTCCTATAAATGGTATCTTATCAGGTATAATATCTGATGGAACCATCATATA
Organism: Clostridium sp.; assembly: GCA_051878075.1. GTDB lineage: Bacteria > Bacillota > Clostridia > Clostridiales > Clostridiaceae > Clostridium. Next base: position 12,766 of record JBJEJM010000152.1, read on the forward strand.
TCCAATTGCAGCTGACATTATAAGTTTAGTTTTTATCGGAACTCTTTTATCCTTTAAAAGTCTATATATCAACGTTACTATATCAGGTAGTATAAATAAATAGTCTTTATAACTTTTTACTTTATCAGGAAGTTTATTTTCTAATTTTTTTCTTCCTTTTGAATAATTATCTTCTATCTTGTCTATATTCTGAAGTAAATCTGCTTCTTCATTATCTTCACTTTCATCAGTATTTTCAGGTTCAGTTTCTTTTATAAGCCCGCCTGCAACTGATACTTCTATGCTACATAATTCAACCCACAGTTCTGAACCTCGTATATAAAGCTCATTCACTTCAAAATCAATATACGGAACACTGCTAAGTATTTTCTTTATATCAATTATTGCTATATCCCTATTGTTTTCTATTCCATAGTCTTTGAATATTTTACTTATCTGTTTTAATATAAGGCTTCTTATAATTCTGAATATTCCTATATTCATGGCTTTTACTTTAGATATTCTTACAAAAACTTTATTATCTGTACATTTTAATATATCGACCTTAATTTGAAAATCTATTCCTATTATTTTTTTAAATGTTCCTCTTAATATTATTCCATCTGATATTATAACGTTTTTTAATTCTAATCCCTGTATTTTAATAAATTCATTAAGTATACTTAATATATCCTGATTTGATAACTTAACATTAACTTCTGATATATTCATTAGCTCTCTCCTCATATTGTCTAATTTATATAATATTCATTCTTTACAATCATTCTAATTTACACTATGTTAATTATATATACTTATAATAAATTATACTATAAAAACTATTAAAATCAGTATTATTTAATTCAATTTATATATAGCAGGAAGTTATATACAACTTTCTGCCTAAGCATCCTGCTTCAAAAAACTATACTGGGCATAATATAGGTTGTAATACAATCCATGTTTCTTAAGTAGTTCATCATGAGTTCCACATTCTGTAATTTTACCATGAGAAAGTACAAATATCTTATCACAATCTCTTATTGTTGATAATCTATGTGCTATTACTATAGAAGTCCTTCCTTTCATCAATTCTTTTATTCCGTTTTGTACTAACATCTCTGTTTCAGTATCAATATTTGCAGTAGCTTCATCTAAAATTAATATTTTAGGATCTGATATCAATGCTCTTGCAAATGCTATAAGCTGACGCTGCCCAAGGGATAAACGAGCTCCTCTTTCATTGACTTCAGTGTCATAACCTTTTTCCAGCTCCATAATAAATTTATGAGCATTTACCGCTTTACATGCATTTATTATTTCTTCATCAGTTGCATCTAATTTTCCATATCTCACATTTTCCTTTATACTGCTTGAAAATAGAAATGATTCTTGAAGCATTATACCCATCTGACTTCTTAAACTTTCTAAATCAACAGTTTTTATATCTATTCCATCAATTAATATTCTTCCAAAAGTAGGATCATAAAATCTGCTTATTAAATTAGTAATCGTAGTTTTTCCAGCTCCAGTTTCTCCAACTAATGCTATCTTCTGTCCCTTTTCTATTTTAAAAGATGTGTCTTTTAAAACTGCTCCTTCTTCTTTACTATAAGCAAATGAAACTCCTTGAAACTCTATATCTCCATTTATTTCAGGCATTTTTGTATCAGAATTCTCTTCAACCATTACATTTTTGGTATCAAGAATATCAAATATCCTTTCCCCTGCTGACATACTTGTTACAAAAGCATTATAAAAATTAGATAATTGAATTATGGGCCTCCATAGCATGTCTTCATACATAATAAATGCCATTAAAACACCAATTGTTACAGTTCCCTTTCGTATCAACATAAATCCTGAAAGTAATATTATTGCTATACTTATTCCTTTAAAAAAATCTACAAATGGCCAGAAAAAATCTTGTACAAATACTGCTGTTAAAAATCCTTCAGCATGATCTTTAATATGCTTATTAAATATACCATTAGTATATGATTTTCTGCTAAATCCCTGTATAACTTTCATACCAGATAGGGATTCATGAGCATACCCAATTAATGATGAACGTTTTTCTCTAAATATTTTCCACTTTTTGTCTGATTTTATTTCTATATAAAACATTGCAAAAATCAAGAATGGCATAGTAATGAGAGATATTGCTGCAAGTTTTAAATTCATACATAACATTATTCCAATAACTAAAAACAAAGTAAATATATTAGGTATTAAATTGGCAATACTATTATTTAATAAATTCTGAAGTGCATTTACATCACCAACTACTCTTGAAATAATCTTTCCAACAGGTCTTTCATCAAAAAATTTAAAATCTAGTGTTTGAATATGATTATATAGATTATTACGTATATCCAGTAATATCTTGTTTGTTATCTTAGACATAGAAATAGTCCTTATCCCGGAAAGTATAGGACAAATCATATTTAATAAAAGTATAATTCCACCTATTTTTAATAATCCACTGAGATCCTTATTTACTATAAACTTATCTATGGATTCCTGCATAAGAACTGGAGTAATGCTTGCACACCCCATTACAATAAGAAGCAATGTGATTACAATGAAAATTCTCAGTTTATATGGCTTTACATACGATAAAAGCCTCTTTATTATCTGTATCTTGCTTAATTCATTATTCACATCATTCATACTAGTTCGCCTCCAATTCAACAGCTTCAAAATCCCTAAACTGATGACAATATACATTATAATAATTCTTTTTTAAGTTTACTAAATCTTCATGCTTTCCCTGCTCTAATATTTTTCCATCTTTCATAAATAAAATTATATCTGCGTCTTTAACAGCGGAAATCCTGTGGGCAATTATAAATGTAGTTGATTTTTTCTTACTGTATCTTAAATTTTGTAATACTTTAAATTCTGTTTCCATATCTAATGCTGATGTGGAATCATCAAAAATAACAATAGGTGATTTTCTTATCAATGCTCTTGCTATTGCTAATCTCTGTTTCTGACCTCCAGATAATCCGACTCCTCTTTCACCTATTATAGTTTCAAATTTTTCTGGCATTCCATTAATAAAAGAATATGCTTCACTATCTTTTACTGCCTTAATAATTTCCCCTTTACTCTTATTATTTCCAAAATCAACATTATTCTCTATAGTATCTGAAAATAAAAATGTATCCTGAAAAACTACTGACATATTTTTTCGTAATGTTTCCAAATTCCAATCCTTAATATTCACATTGTCAACTAGTATTTCTCCTTCTGTTACATCATAATATCTTCCTATCAATGATACTAATGTACTTTTACCACATCCTGTAGTACCCATAATAGCTACTTTACTTCCATGAGGAATATTTAAATTGATATTATGCAGTATTTCTTCATCATTATATGAAAAACTAACATTCTTAAAAACAATATCACCCTTAACAAACTTAGGATCATAGGCATTTTTTTTAGATACAATCTTAGGTTCTCTTAAAAGTATTTTTTCAATTTTTCTCATTGAAGCTTTATTTTGTGATAAAAGATTGATAAATGATCCTAAATTTTTCACACACCATGTCAAGTTAAAAATATAACTTGTAAATGCAACAAGACTTCCTATAGTCAAACTTCCATTGATGCACAGATATCCACCATAAACTATTATTAATATAGGTGCACTATTAGTCAGAAGTTCTATTATTGGTCCATAGATCCCCAGTACTTTAGCTTGTTCAATATTTAAATCATAAAATTTATTATTAATTTTTAAAAATTTAGATATTTCATATCTTTCTCTGGCAAATGCTTTTACAAGCCTGATTCCGCTTACATCCTGCTGTACTATTGAGTTGATTTCTGCAGTCTGATCACTTATCTGTGAATATATATCCCAAAATTTTTTATCCATAATTTTTGCAATTATAGCTACTGGAGATAAAACAAATATACATATTATAGTTAATGGTATATTTATTAATCCCATTACACAAATACATACTGTAAACAATATTACTGCTTCAACACACAATCTCAATCCAAATGATAGTGTATCCCATACTACATCAACATCTTCTATTATTCTTGATAATAATTCCCCTGTATTATTGTTATCAAAAAAATCAAATTCAAAAGATTGATATTTCTGATACAAATCCTGTCTTATTTTTCTACACACTTTTAACGCAAATTTATCAAAATAATATTCCTTAATATATCCAAATACAGCCTGCAATATAGCTAAAATAACAAATGATATTAATATAATACCTAAATATTCATAGGCATTATCTAATATGACATTATCTACAAATATCTTCTGAAAATATGGATATGCTGCATCTATACACAGACATATTATAATTGACAGTATTGGTAACAATATCACTTTAAATTCTTTCAAAATATACTTTCTAAATAACTCCATATGTACACCCCACTTTTCACCATATATATTCTTATAAATACTACTTCTGACTATTACATATTTTCTAACATCTCCTTTAAAATAAAAAAATTTCGATTTAATTTTTAGACAGTAAAAAAGCACAGTTATCCATAACTGTGCTTCACTAACTATATACTGACTATAAAATCATCACGAAACTTTACTTATATTATCAGAGGAACTCAGAAATGAATAAATATTAAAAACTATTTTATTTACTAAATGGCCTTGTTTTATTAACATCATATTTTTCATAACCTTACCTCCTTTTTATTAGATATTTAGTATTATACCTTTTTATTGAATTAAAGTCAATATATTCAAA
>JBJEJM010000153.1:0-3861 GCA_051878075.1 Clostridium sp.
AGAAATAAGAAATATATTTTTATCCCCTTCATTAAATTCATTGACCATTTTCATTCTTTCTGAACTTGATATTGAACCATCCAGATATGAATAACTCATATTTTTCTCTTTTAATACATTGCTTATATTTTTCAGCACTGAAGTAAACTGTGAGAAAACAAGGACTTTATGATTTCCCTCTATACTCTGATTTAAAAGCTCTATAAGGGCATCTATCTTTCCACTTCCTCCATTATAATCATCCATTGTGACTGATGGATCTAAACAAATCTGACGTAATTTAGTTATATAAGAAAGTATCTCAATTCTGCTCTTTTTAAACTCATCATTTTGAACCTTTTTCTGAATTAAATCTTTAGCATATTGTGCATATGTTTCATATACTGCCTTTTGTTCATCATTTAATGGAATATGCAGTGTTTTTTCAATTTTTTCAGGGAGTTCTTTAATAACATTTTTCTTAAACCTTCTTAGTATAAATGGTCTTACCATTTTATTGATTTCTTCAATAATTTCCGGCCCTTCTTCAAGTCTTCTAAAGTATCTTGTTGTAAATCTCTTTTCATCATATAGATATCCTGGCATTATAAAATCAAAAATTGACCAAAGCTCCATAAGTGAATTTTCTATAGGAGTTCCTGTAAGTGCAAATCTTACTCTGCTTTTAATTTTCTTAACAGCCTTCGAATTTAATGAATTAGAATTCTTGATGTTTTGAGCTTCATCTAAAATACAGTAATCAAAATACATTGAATAATGCTCCAAATCTCTTCTTAAAAGATTATATGTAGTTATAATCACATCATAATTATTGTAATTTTTTATATTATTTTTTCTTTCATCAGGAGTTCCATTACAGATTAAAATCTTTAATGAAGGTGCAAATTTTTTAAATTCACTATACCAGTTATATATAAGTGATGTTGGTGCTACTATGAGTGTTTTGGTATCTGGACGTGACAATAAGAAAGTTATTGTCTGAAGAGTTTTCCCAAGCCCCATTTCATCTCCAAGTATGCCTCCAAAGCCTAAATAATCAAGAGTTCTCATCCAGTTATATCCTGCTTTCTGATAATCCCTGAGTTTTGCCTGAAGACCATAAGGCGGCTGAAATACTTTATCCTTAGTAGTAATAAGTCTTTCTTTAAGCTCCTTCATTTCATCACAGGTTTTAATATACCTAAAGCCTTTATCTTCAATATAATCTTCAACATAAGCCCCTTTATTCATAGGAATAAATGCAATATTGCTTTCTTCTTCATTTATATTAAGACCATCTAAAAAGTGTAATATATCCTTTAAGGCTTCCTGCTCTAAATCCAGATATTCTCCATTTTCAAGCTTATAATATTTTATATTATCCCTAAAACTTCTTAATATCCTGGTAATTTCCTCTTCACTTATACCACTCATCTTAAATTTTAATTCAAAATAATCGTATTTACCTTTACGTACTTCTCCCTTAAAATCAGATTTCTTAATATTCTTTATTCCTTTAAAGCGTTCAGAATAGAATACTTCACCATATCTCTGAAGTTTTTCTATATCATATCTGAAAAATCTGAATACTTCATCATCATCTTTAAGTAAATACATTTTTCCATTTACTTCTTCAAAACCTAAGCTTTTTAAGAGACTGAATACTTCATTTTCTTTGTTTCTATCTCTATAGATAACTTTTTCTTTATATTCATCAAAGAAATTAAATTCATGGCCTTCATAAGATACTTTATACTTAAGAGAAACATTATCTTTTTCTTTATCAAAATAAAACCTGAAGGAAACTGGTCCGCTGATTATTTTCTTTCTTATATTTTCAGATAATATAAGGTTATCTGAAAGCTTCTGGATATTAGGAATAAGTTCTCTTAAAATAGTATCTTCATTTTGTCTGCCAAATACTATCTTATTAGTTTTATTAAATATCTTTAAATATGGCTCAAGTCTTTCACATTGCTCAATAGATGGAATATATAATGATGATCCAAAAAGAAAAACATCAAGATTATCACTTAAAGGCTGTGGCATAACATCTGGAACTTCTAAAATTATCCCTTCACTGCATGACTTTATTGAAAATGTAACTGGAATATCACCTTCTATTACATCACATTCTAATACTCTATAAAAGAATCCATCTCCTAAAAATATTCTGTTCTTCTTTACAATAGAAAGAAATTCTTTGATCATAATGGAAGGAATTGTAATAAATTTTCCGTCAACTATCTTATCCTGTCTTCTTATGCTGTTATTATGATCACAGAAACTTTTTAGATTACATATAAATTTAATAAGCCTGCTATCTTCATATGTAAATTTCTGTTTTTTAGTATCTAATGTAAAATCTTTGCCATATTTTATTGGAACATTGTTAAAAATAGATACTAGAAAATTATTTATATCTTTAATTACATACATTTTTTTATTTCTAAGGCCTATTTTAAATTCAGCCTGCAGTTTTGAAGACCAGTGATTTTTACTTAATATGACTTCAAATTTCAATGTATCCTTAACTGGCTCTATTAATGTATTTAAAATATCATTATTATTTGAAGTATTTTTTTCATCTTTCACATATCTGCCAAATGCATTTATTATATTTTCTTCCTTTAAATAATTTTCAATAAAATCATAAAAACTTGCTGTAATATGTTTGCAGCAGTAGTTTTGTTTTTTGAATTCATTTTTCTCGAAATCAGAACAGCTGCAATATGTTCCAATGAGACCCATGTCTTTTGTATCAAGTGAAAATTTACAGCTGTATTCGCTTATGAGAGTACTTGAAATAACTGTAGATTTTACATTAATTATATCTTCATCAATAGTATATGTTAAATCTTTAATAAGATCATTTCTAAGGATATTATCAGCTTCCTTCAATCTGACAGATGTAACATTCTTATTGAATTGATCTATTAATAACTGTTTAATCAATTAAAACACTCCGACCTATTTATTTACTTCGACTATTTTTTTAATTAAGTCTGCTGCAATATATTGAGATTTAGATACACCTTTTCTAAAGTAACGTATCTGTTTATATTTTTTTCCCTGCATTTCAAAATCCAGTACATCTATTCTTTCACCAGTAAAAATAGATGGATCACTTTTTCCTTTTAAAAATATCTGTAATTCCATATATATTCCTCTTTCATCCTAATTGTTTGCTTTGTATTCTGCAATTGCTTCTGCAATTTCATTTAAATATTCCCATCTTTCATACTTTTCATCAAGGAGATTCTGAGTTTCTTCTTTTTCTTTCATAAGTTCATTAAGTTTTCCATAATTTGAAGCATTGGCAGTCATTTCATGTTCAATTTCCTGAATTTTTTCTTCCAATTCAGCAATATCATCATCTATAGTTTCAAATTCCTTTTGTTCCTTAAAAGTAAATTTAGGTTTGTTTTCTCTGCTGCTGTCCTTTTTACCTTTAACCTTGTTTTTATTTTTTACTTCTGATTCACTTAGTTCTGCCTTAGAAGCTTCTATTTCTTTTGCAATTAAGAAATCGCTGTAATTACCATTATATTCTTTTATATATCCATTTCCTTCATATGAGAATATCTTGTTGCATATTCTGTCTAAGAAATATCTATCATGGGATACAACTACAACTACACCTATAAATTTATCAATAAAGTCTTCTAAAATCTTCAATGTTTCAATATCAAGGTCATTTGTAGGCTCATCAAGGATTAAAAAATTAGGAGATTCCATTAATACTCTTAATAAATGAAGTCTTCTTCTTTCCCCACCAGACAGCTTTTCAATTGGAGTATACTGCATATTTCCATCAAATAAAAATCTTTCACACATTTGTGAAGCTGTGATTTTTGTACCATCTTCTACAGGAATATATTC
>JBJEJM010000154.1:0-17409 GCA_051878075.1 Clostridium sp.
AAAAATTTAGGCAGTTTTATAGCAATTATTTTCATATTAATGCCTCCCATGAATATTAATTTTTCTTCTTACTATATTAATATTCAGAAACATTAAAATATGTTCCTATTTTTAATCAATAGAATGAATTATTAACAACTCACCTTCAGTAAATCTGATATGTATTGGTGTGTCAATAAACTCATTACATACAGCCCTTGGATCAAGAAGATGCATATCATAGCTATCCAGGTTATATTTTGCTCCTTTTATTTCAAAACCTTTCACTACATCACTTAAAGCATGGAAAGAAATTGTTTCTCCATACTCACCACATAGCTTCATATCATTATCTGCAAGATACATCTTATTATGATCATCAACAATTATAAGCTTTGAACCTTTAATTTTTGTAGTAAGCAGAAGTCCTATATTCCCTAAAGTGTGATCCATTCGTGTTCCAATTCCACCTAAAAGATATATTAAACTGCTTCCTCTTTTCATCGCTTCCATAATTGCAATTTCAGTATCAGTATAATCTTTTTCTGGCGGAAATTTTATAACCTCAATATCTTCTTCCTCTATCTTTTTTAATTTTTCTTCATTAATCGAATCAAAATCTCCAAGAATTATCTGAGGTTTTACTCCATAATCATATAAATATTCGCTTCCTTTATCTGATCCAATAATTAAATCTGCATCTTCAATATAAGTCGATAACAATTCTTTGGAAGGTCTATTACCTCCAGTTACAATAACTGTTTTCAATATTATTCACCTCTTAAAGCTTTAATATTATCACTTACATCTCCACCATTAAATACAGCTGATCCTGCAACTAAAACATTAGCACCAGCTTCTATAACTTCTTTAGCATTTCCGCTTCCAATTCCACCATCAACTTGTATTAAAAGTTCCGGATTCACTTCTCTGCTTAATTCTTTCACTTCTCTGATTTTATTAATAGAATATGGAATAAATTTTTGTCCTCCAAATCCAGGATTAACAGACATTATTAAGACCATATCTATAATTGGTATTAAATCTTTTAATACACTTACAGGTGTACCTGGATTTAATGCAACTCCTGCCATCTTTCCTTTAGATTTGATGTAATTTATTGTTCTGTCTATATGTCTGTCTGCTTCATAATGAACAGTAATTAAATCTGCTCCAGAATCTATAAAATCATCAATATATTGAGATGGATTATCTATCATAAGATGTACATCAAATATCTTTTCAGTAATATTTCTTATAGATTTTATAACTGGAAATCCAAAAGATATATTTGGAACAAAGGATCCATCCATAACATCAATATGAATAAAATCAGCCCCGCCTTTATCTATAGCTTTGATATCCTCTCCTAATTTTGAAAAATCTGCTGATAATATTGATGGTGCTATTTTTACCATTTATTCTTTTCCTCCTCCATTATTTCTTCTAACGATTTAACATAAAAGCTGTATCTGTATTTATTCACCTTTCCTTCTTCTACTGCATCTTTTAACGCACATTTTGGTTCTTTGTAATGCAGACAGCCCCTATATTTACACTTATCATTATACTCACTAAATTCAGGAAAACAATATTTCAAAGAATTTTTATCCATCAAATCTTTAATTTCCAGAGTTGAAAATCCAGGAGTATCTACTATATATCCATTAGAAACTTCAATAAGTTCACTATGTCTTGTTGTATGTTTACCTCTTCCGAGCTTTTCGCTTACTTTTCCTGTTTCCATATGTTCCTTATCAGCAAGTTTATTTATTAATGTTGATTTACCTGCTCCTGAAGGCCCACAGAAAACAGTAACATTGCCTTCTATCTTTTCTTTTAATCTTTCTAAACCTATTCCCTCTTTTGCATTTATAAATAAAACTTCATAACCTATATCAGTGATTCTTTTCTTAATTTCTTCTCTTTCTTCTTCTGAAACTAAATCTATCTTATTTAAACACACCACTACTTCAATATTGTTATATTCGCATAAAACTAGAAATTTATTTAATAAATCAAAATTTATATCTGGATTTTTGACTGCAAAAACAATAAATGCTAAGGAAACATTGGCCACTGTTGGTCTTACAAGTTCTGATGTTCTCTTATGTATTTCTTCTATAACACCTTTTCCTTTTTCTATTTTTATTGTGACATTATCTCCCACCATAGGTTTTATATCTTTATGTCTAAACTTTCCTCTGGCTTTACATTCTATTAAGCCATCTTCTGTTTTAATATAATAAAACCCTCCAATTCCTTTTATTATCTTTCCATTCATACTATTCCTCCATAAAAATTTTCTATAAATTAAATATTATTATAAAAGGAGAGGCTAATTAATTCAACCTCTCCTTAATAAATATTTTTATAAATTCATTATAGAATTTTATTTAAGCCCTCATTTTACTATTGGACTTTATCATCTCCTGAACCACCATTATTATTTGCCTCATCCCATGGTCCTGTTGGCTCATTATTTTCATTACCGCCAGGTTTATCTTCTGATGGCTTTGTTGTATTTGAGTCCGATGGATGTGAATTGGAATTGTTTCCTTGATGATTAGAGTTACCATTGTTATTATTAGTGTTACCATTGCTATTATTGTTATTATTAGCATTACTGTCTGATTGATTATTGTTGGTATTTCCTTTATTATCTTCTGTACTTGGAGCTGCTTCTTCATACCTTCCAATAACTATTGTCACAGTTGCTCCAACTTTTACATTTCCAGTAGCAGACTGAGATATAACTGTTCCATTTTTACTTATATCAGTTGTTTTACTAGTTTCAGTGTTAACACTTACACCACTATTTGATAATTTTTCTCTTGCCTGTGATTCAGATAATCCGACAACACTAGGAACACTTGTATATTTTACTCTTGGTCCTTTACTTATTACAACTGAAATTTCCTGGTCTTTAGTAATTTCAGTATCTTTTGCAGGTGTCTGGCTTATTATATCACCCTTACCAACACTATCACTATATGCTTCACTCTTATTTGTAATCTTTAATCCGTACGAACTTAAAATTTCTTCTGCCTTATCTAAATCATACTCTAATAAATCCGGCATTTTAAGTTTATCTGCACCAGCACTCACTATAACTCTAATTTGATCCTTTTCTTTAGCATTACTTCCTGCTTCAGGATTCATCTTCATTATGATACCTTCTTCATATTCATCGCTTGGTTCTTCTCCTGCTTCAACTAAAACTAAATTTAATTTTTCAAGAGCACTCTTTGCCTCATCTACATTCATTCCTACTAAATTAGGAACTTCTATTTCTTTATTATTTCCAACTAAATTATATATTCCGAATATTAAAAGTACAGCTGCCAATATTCCAGCTACAGATATTCCAATTTTCTTTAAATTTTTATTATTTGTTTTTTTCTTTGGCTTATCATCCTCATCATCATAATCATCATAATAATAATCATCCTCGTCATCATCATCATAATCATTTAAAGGTTCTGCCGACTTTTTTGTTTCAGATTGATTCTGTTTAGCCATTTCTTCTGTAACAACAGGCATTATTATTGTATGTTCATCATATTCATCATTGCCATCTATACATGCATTAGGATTATCTTTAATCTTCTGCAAATCTGCAATCATTTCTTTAGCACTCTGATACCTCTTGCTAGGCTCTTTTTCCATTGCTTTCAAAATAAGTTTATTTAAACTGTCTGGAATTCTGGAATTAAGATTCTTAGGTGGTACCACTTCTTCCTGAATATGTTTCAGCGCTATTGTAACTGCACTATCAGCTTGAAATGGTACTGTTCCTGTAACCATTTCATACAATACAACACCTAATGAATATAAATCTGTTCTACAATCTATAAAACTTCCTTTTGCTTGTTCTGGCGAAAGATAATGAGCTGAACCCATAATAGTACTTGTATTTGTTATTGTGGAAGAAGTTGAAGATTTAGCAATTCCAAAATCAGTAACCTTCATTACTCCATCTTCTGTTACTAAAATATTTTGTGGTTTTACATCTCTATGAATTATTTTATTTCTATGTGCGCAGTCTAAAGCCTTTGCAATTTGAATTGCAACAGAAATACTTGTTTCATAATTTAATTTACCAGCCTGCTTAATAACATCCTTTAACGTTTTTCCCTTTACATACTCCATTACGATATAATTGATGTCATCTTGTGTTCCAACATCAAGTATGTTAACTATATTGTTATCTGACAATGTTGCAATAGCTGTTGCCTCACCTTTAAATTTTTCAACAATCTCAGGATTATTACAAAACTCTTTTTTTAGAATCTTAACAGCCACAAATCTATTTAATTTGTTACATCTTGCTTTAAATACTTCAGACATTCCCCCCTCACCAATTTTCTCTAGCAACTCATATCTGTTACCAAGTACAATTCCATTCATCACTACATCTCTCCTCCAAACAACAATACTGTTATATTATCCCTTCCACCTTTTGCTTTTGCCAGGTTAACTAGATCATTAGCTACGCTTATATAATTGCTTTCTCTGTTAATTATCTCTAAAATCTCATCCCTTGTTACCTCATTTGTTAATCCATCTGAACATAATATAAATAAATCATATTCATTAACTGCGATTTTAAATACATCTACATTAACATCACTGCTAGTTCCTAATGCTCTAGTGATAATATTTTTCTTTGGATGGTTTATAGCTTCAAGCTCACTTATAGTTCCACTATCTAAAAGTTCCTGAACCAAGGAATGATCCTTGGTTATCTTCTTCAATTCACCATTTTTAAAAGCCATGCAACAGCTGTCTCCCACATTAGCTACGTAAATATTATGTTCTGTCACAAGACTTGCTGTTACTGTTGTTCCCATTCCATTTAATTTATCATTAGTTTTTGAGAACTTGAAAATTTCCTCATTGGCAGCCTTTATTGCTTTTGATATTAACATTCCTTTATCTTCTTCCGATGAATAATTTTCATCTATATATCGCACAATATAATCTGTCGCCATCTTACTTGCTACTTCACCTGCATTATGCCCACCCATACCGTCTGCTACAACATAGATTTTAAATTTCTGCCTTTCAAGATAGCAAGCGGAATCTTCATTCAATGCTCGTTTTAATCCTATATCACTAACTAAACCTACCACTTTATTTTCCCCCTATCTTTTGGGTTTCAATGTAACTTCTTCTAAGTTGTCCACATGCTGCATTTATGTCACTGCCCATTTCTCTTCTTGTAGTTACTTCTATATTTTTACTTTTCAATATTTCAGAAAAATCTTCTATTGTTTTCTTTGATGATCTTTTAAATGTATTTTCCTTTATTTCATTTACTGGTATCAAATTGATATGACATAACATGCCAGATAATAAATTTCCTAAAGCCTCTGCATCTTTTTTACTGTCATTCACATCTTTAACCAATGCATATTCAAATGTAATTCTTCTATTTGTTTTCTTTAGATAATATCTACAAGCTTCCAATAATTCATCTATAGAATATTTATTTGCAATAGGCATTATTTCTTTTCTCTTTTCATCATTAAAAGCATGTAATGAAATAGCTAATGTTATACTTAATTCTTTATCTGCTAGTTCATAAATTTTAGGAACAATGCCACATGTAGATAAAGTGATGTGTCTTTGACCAATGTTTAATCCATAATCTGCTGAAACTACGTCTAAAAATTTCACCACATTATCATAATTATCTAATGGTTCTCCACTTCCCATTAGGACTATATTTGATATTCTTTCACCTATATAATCCTGTACAGTTATTACTTCTGATAATATTTCTCCGGTAGTTAAATTTCTTACCCTTCCTTCTATCGTTGAAGCACAGAATTTACATCCCATACGGCATCCAACTTGAGTTGATATGCATATTGAATTTCCATGTTTATATTTCATTAATACACTTTCAATTAAATTACCGTCCGGAAAAGCAAGTAAAAACTTTTCCGTTCCATCTAATTTTGATTTGTATACTTCAACTATTTCCGGCATAGTAATTGTAAAGTTTTCTTTCAATTTATAGATTAGGGATTTTGGTAGATTTCTCATACCTTCAAAATCCCTTACCCCTTTGTAAATCCACGATAATACTTGCTTTCCCCTAAATGCACTTTCACCATTTTCAGTCATCCACACCTTAAGTTCTTCTAAGGTATAATCTAGTAAATTGTTCATTTATTCACCTACTATTATCTTTTTTCTAATTTAGCTATGAAGAAACCATCCATATCTTCATTAGGCATTATTGTTAAACACCCTTCTCTGCTATAAACAAGATTATTTTGTTTTCCAACAAATATTCTCTTTATTTCGCAGTCATTATGATTATTAACAAACCATTCAATATTTTCTTCATTTTCTTCTTTATTTAATGTACAAGTAGAATAAATCATTATTCCACCCTTTTTTAAATACTGCCATGCATTTTCCATTATTTTTCTTTGAACTGGTATTATTTCTCTCAAATCATTTCTTTTCTTGTTCCATTTTATTTCTGGTTTCTTTCTTATTATCCCAAGACCTGAGCAAGGAACATCGATAAGAACTCTATCACTTGAATTAACTAATTCAGGATTTAATTTTGTAGCATCACCAGCACAAGTTGTTACATTAGTAATTCCTAATCTATCACAATTTTCTTTTATTAAACCTAATTTTGATTCATGAAGATCGAAAGCATTAACCTTACCAGTATTTCTTAATATTTCAGCTATATGTGTAGTTTTTCCACCTGGTGCACTACATAAATCTGTCACTGTCATTCCTTCTTCTAAATCTAATAGCGGAGCAACAAGCATAGCACTTTCATCCTGTACAGTTATTTTACCTTCTTTAAATAAAGGATTTTCTGCTATTGATTTTCCACCTTTAATATTTATAGCTTCAGGACAAATAACTCCTTCTGATACTTCGTATTCCATTTCTTCAAGCTTTTCATAAACTTCATCATAGTCAGAATTAAGTTCATTTACTCTTATACTAACCTTAGGAACATTATTTAATCCAGACATTATTTTTTTAGCTGTATTTTCACCATATTGTTTAATTAACAGTCTTATCATCCAAGGTTCAAATGAAAATTTATAAGCATATTCATCTATCTTATTACCAGGTACATTGATATCATCTGGATTCTTAGTAAAACTTCTAAGTATCCCATTAACAAGCTTACTATCACTTTCTGATATTTCTTTTGCTTCTTCTACAGCTTCATTACATGCAGCATAAGTAGGTATTTTATCTAAAAAGTTCATTTGATATACTGCAACCCTTAATATATTAAGTATAGTATTATCCATTATCTTAATATCTTTAACAAAGTTTGCAATTATAACATCTAATGTTTTTTTTCTTCTTAAAACACCATAAACAGTTTCTGTTAGCAATGCTTTGTCTTTATCATTTAATTCTACTTCATTTAATTCTTTTGAAAGGATTATATTTGAATATGCTCCTTCATTTAAAACTCTGTTTAATATTTTAACTGCTAGTTTTCTACAATTCATACGCTACCTCTTTTTCAATTATCTTCATAAATTATGCTCATACACATAATTCTGCAGTTTTAACATAACTGCATTTTATAAGATATTTTATTTTATTTTCTATTTAACTGGACTTAATAAAAATACGGCTTAAATTAAATAACACTCATGCATTATAAAATATGACTACGTTGTATAATTATTCAAATTATCAAAAACTATCCTAAAACTATATTTTCTTCGATTTCATGTCCATTGATGTATTGTTCTATTGTTAAAGGCTTTTTATTTGGAAACTGTACCTTTTTTATTAATAGTACAGAATCTTTACATGCAACCTTCATTCCTTTTTTACTTACTTCAAGTATAGTTCCAGGAATCTTTGAAGTTTTTTCGCTTAACACCTGACTTTCAAATATTTTCATTCTTTCATCTTTATAATCAGTATAAGCTATTGGCCAAGGATTTAATCCTCTGATAAGATTATGTATTTCCTTTGCTTCCTTATTCCATGAAATATGTGCTAGATTTTTATCCAGCATCTTTGCATAGAAAGTTTCTTCTCCCTGCTTTTCTGGTACTATAGTATTATTAACTACACCTTCTATTGTTTTTAATAAAAGATCGCTTCCTCTTTCCATTAATATATCATGAAGTTCTCCACTTGTCATATCATCTGTGATTTCAACCTTATCTTTTAGAAGCATATCACCAGTATCTAAACCTACATCCATAAGCATTGTAGTATTTCCTGATATCTTTTCTCCATTTATTATTGCCCAATTAAGAGGTGCTGCTCCTCTATACATAGGAAGTAAAGAAGCATGAAGATTAATACATCCATATTTAGGTATATCAAGCACTTCTTTAGTTAGTATTTGCCCAAATGCAACTACTATCATAAAATCCGGCTTTAATTCCTTTAACTTTTCAATAAGTTCTCTGTCTTCTTTTAGTTTTACAGGCTGATATATAGGTATATTGTGTTTTAGACCTTCTTCTTTAACAGCTGAATATGCCATTTTCTTTCCTCTTCCCTTAGGCTTATCCGGCTGCGTTAATATTGCCATAACATTATGGTTTTCTATTAATTTTTTTAGTGAAGGAACTGCGAATTCAGGAGTACCCATAAATACAATGTTCATTCTCTATCTGTTACTGAAAACTTATAGAATATATTATATAAATAAATTCTAAAGTCTTTTCCTTCTTCAACGTATCTGCTTTCATAATATGAAACTACTCACACTGGGTATGATACTCCAAAGGCGTAAATTCCCCACTAGCTAATGGGTACATATTATAAGTATAACTTAGAACTATAAACTTATAATATCAGTAACTTTCTCCTTTCTTATTTATTTACCGCTTTATTTAGATTTATTGACTATTATTATTTCTTCAGACTTATGTTTATTTTTCTACTTTGTCAATAAATAGAGTTCCATTTAAATGATCATTTTCATGTAAAATAGCTCTTGCTAATAATTCTTCAGCTTCAATTTCAAATGCTTCACCTTTTTCATTAATAGCTCTTGCTTTCACATAATTAGGTCTTGTTACTTCTTCCATTCTTCCTGGAAGACTTAAACATCCTTCTTCATCTGTCTGGCTTCCACTTGTTTCTATTATTTCAGGATTGATAAATACTAATGGACCATCTCCAATATCAATTACAAATAATCTCTTTAATATACCAACCTGTGGTGCTGCTAAACCAACTCCATCTGCTTCATACATTGTCTCAAACATATCTTTTATTAGTGTTAATAATCTTTTATCTATTTGTTCAACTTCTCTGCAATTCTTTCTTAATATGTCATCACCATATTTTCTTATATTTCTTAATGCCATTTTAATTCCCCCTAGATCATACTATTAGGATTAATATCTATACTAACCCTTATTTCATTATATACACTCTTATTTAATTGATAAAGAGTATCTTTAACTTTTTCACTAAACTCATCATTAAAATTACCTTTTATTATAATCTGCCATCTATAATTTTCCTTTAATTTAGTTATTATGCATGGTACAGGCCCTAATATAGTTAAATCTTCTGTTATTAGTTTTTTCAAATTTTCTTGTAGATTATTCATAAATTTCTTTAATTTTTCTTCGTATTTTGAAGACCCATTAATCAATAATATTTTACCAAAAGGCGGATTTCCCATCAACCTTCTAAGTTTTATTTCTTCTTTAAAAAGCCCTTCATAATTTTCTTCTTTTGCATAATTTAAACTGTAATGGTTTGGTGTGTAACTTTGCACTATTACTTTTCCCTCATCATTACCACGTCCCGCTCTTCCTGCCACTTGAGTTATAATCTGGTATGTTCTTTCTGCCGATCTATAATCCGGTATATTTATGGACATATCTGCTGCAAGAACTCCAACAAGAGTTACATCTTTAAAATCAAGACCTTTAGAAATCATTTGTGTTCCTACTAAAATATCTGCTTCTTTATTTTTAAAAGAATTATAAATAGATTCATGTGAATTTTTATGTCTAGTTGTATCAACATCCATTCTCAACACTCTTGCCTTCGGAAAGTATTTTTTGACTTCCTGTTCCACTCTTTCTGTTCCAGCTCCAAAAAATTTTACATATCTGCTTCCACACTCCGGGCATACATTGGTTACTTTTTGTGCCCTTCCACAATAATGGCATATAAGATATCCATTTTTATGATATGTCATAGAAACATCACATTCTGGACACTTAAATACATATCCACAGCTTCTACATGATATAAAAGTTGAATATCCTCTTCTATTTAAGAAGAGAATTATCTGTTTATTATTTTTCAATGTTTCGTCTATTGCATTGTATAATTTTCTGCTGAATAGAGATAGATTTCTGTTTCTTAATTCTTCTCTCATATCTACTATTTCCATATGAGGCATACTGTTACCGTTAACTCTTTTCTTTAGCTCTATCAGTTTATATTCTCCCATGATAGACTTATAATATGTTTCTATACTTGGTGTTGCTGAACCTAATACGAGCTTACAATTCTTTAACTCACAAATATATTCACTAACTTCTCTTGTATGATATTTAGGACTCTGATCTGATTTATAAGTATTTTCATGCTCTTCATCTATTATTATAAGTCCTAAATTATATAGTGGAAGAAATAATGCACTCCTTGCTCCTATTACAAGTCTAGCTTTGCCTTCTTTTATTCTATGCCATTCATCAAATCTTTCACCATCTGAAAGCCTGCTGTGAAAAAGTGCCACATCTTCTCCAAATCGCCCTTTAAACCTTTCAATCATCTGAGGTGTCAGAGAAATTTCAGGTACTAGAACAATGCAGCTCTTACCCTGCAATAATGTTTTTTCTGCAAGATTCATATAGACTTCTGTTTTCCCTGAACCAGTTACTCCTTTTATAAGATATTTTAATTCATTTCCATTTAAAATTATATTTAAACATTCTTTTTGTTCATCAGTAAGATTTTTCTTTTTATCTTCACTATATTTTCTATTGTTATATCTAAATACAATCTTATCTTCTACTTTAAAGAAACCTTCATCTATCATCTTATTCAAGGCATACAGGGAATATTTTTTATCTCTTGTTATATCTGCTTTAGTTAAGACTCCGTTATTTTCAAGTATATATTTATATAAGTCTATGTACTTTTGTGTAACTTTTGAATTCACTTCTAATTCTTTATTAATACATATAACTCTTTTCTTTTTATTTGTAATACCTTTCATTATTCCTGCTGGAATCATCAGTCTGACTGCATCAATATATCTGCATAGATATTTTTTTCTTAAGAAATCAATGAGCCTCAAATTGTCACGTGTAAGTATTGGCTCTTCATCACATATTTTTACTATTTCTTTAATTTTATATTTTACTTCAATATCATCTGTTATGAGCGTGTAAATAAATCCTTCTATAGTCTTGTTTCCTTTTCCAAAAGGCACTTTTACCCTGTGGCCTGCATTAATAGTATAAATAAATTGTTCTGGCACCTTATATGTGAAAAGTCTGTCAACTTCTAAGGCATCACTGTTTATTATTACTTCAGCATACATATTTCTCACGCTCCCTTTGCAAATTCAATCTGTTTATCAAGCATTAATTAGTATATTACAATAAAGAAAGAAGCGCAATCTAGCGCTTCTTAGTTATTATATCAAATAGGTTTGCTGCAATCTTCTCTTTACTCATTTTATCTAAGTGTATTTCTTCATTATCTTTTGAAAAAATTATAACTTTATTATCTTCAGATGCAAAGCCTGTATCCTTAGAAGTTATATCATTAGCAACAATAAAATCCAAATTTTTCTTTTTCATTTTTGCTAATGCATTTTCTTTTAAATTCTGACTTTCTGCTGCAAATCCCACAAGAATCTGATCTTTTTTTAAGCTTCCAAGTTCCATTAATATATCATTATCTCTTACAAGCTCTAATGACCAGTCTCCTTCTTTCTTTTTTATTTTCTGATCACTATATTTCTCAGGTTTATAATCTGCAACTGCAGCTGATTTTATAACTATATCAGCTTTTTCAAAAGCTTTTATAGCAGCTTTTCTCATTTCTTCATTTGTGGAAACATTAATAATATCTATACCTTTTGGTGGCTCTAAATTAGTAGGACCACTTATTAAGCATACTTCAGCCCCTCTGTTTCTAGCTTCTTTTGCTATAGCATACCCCATTTTACCGCTTGATTTATTTGTTATAAATCTAACCGGATCAATAGGTGCTATTGTTGGACCAGCAGTGACAACGACTTTTTTGTTTAATAAATCCTTATTATCATTAAGTTCCATTAACACTTTATCGACTATCACTTCAGGTTTTTCAAGTTTACCTTTGCCAATATCACCACAAGCAAGCCTTCCTTCAGCTGGCTCAATAAATTCATATCCAAATGATTTTAGCTTTCTTATATTATCTTGGACAATTGGATTTTCATACATCTTCGTATTCATAGCTGGTGCAAAAATAACTTTTGCTTTTGTTGCCATAATTGTTGTTGATAACATATCATCTGCAATTCCATTAGCAACTTTTCCTATAATATTAGCTGTAGCTGGTGCCACTAAGAATACATCTGCTTTATCAGCTAAACTTATATGCTGAATCTCCCATACTTTAGGTTCTTGAAATGTATCACATGAGACTACATTCTGACTTAATGATTGAAAAGAAAGTGGTGTTACAAATTTTGTAGCATTTTCAGTCATAATAACATTAACATTAATATTCTTCTTTACAAGAAGACTTGTAATTTCTAATGCTTTATAAACTGCAATTCCGCCACTTACCCCAAGTACAACATTTTTTTTCATATTATTTTGTTCCTTCTTCATCTACTACTTCAAATTTAATAGCACCTTGATTAACTTCATTTATAGCAATTGTTAATGGCTTATTTGAATGTGCATCTACTTGTGGCTTAGAACCATCTATTATCTGTCTTGCCCTTTTTGAAGTTAAAATTACTAAAGAATATCTGTCCTTTGCCTCTTTTAATAAATCTACTACTGATGGATTAATCATAGAGTTGTTCATGAATAATGCCCTCCTTTGAATCTAATATACTATGTTTTATTCTGTCTACTCTACACTTTTCAGCATTAATTATTGCTTCAAGTTTTTCCACTGCTGTCTCAACTTCATCATTTACAACAGCATAATTATATCTTGATATAAAGTTAATTTCTTTATATGCTGACTTAAATCTTTTCATTAAAGATTCTGGAGTTTCACTTCCTCTTTTAATTATTCTTGCTTTTAATTCTTCCATTGATGGTGGAAGTATAAAAATGAAAACTCCTTCTTCTGTGTTTTCTTTAACTTTTAATGCACCTTGTATATCAATTTCTAATATAACATCTTTACCACTTTCAAGCAATTCTTCTACATTAGATTTAGGTGTTCCATAAAAGTTATCGTATACTTCTGCATATTCAAGAAAATCATTATCATCAATTTTCTTCTTAAATTGTTCTTTTGACATAAAATAATAATTTACGCCTTCAACTTCCCCTTCTCTTGGAGATCTTGTTGTTGCAGATACTGATATTGCTACTTCTGTGTTTCTTTCTAAAAAACTTTTACATATAGTACCTTTTCCAGCACCAGATGGTCCTGAAATAACTATTAATAATCCTCTGCCTTTATTACTCATTATTCATCATCCTCATCAACTATATCATCTTTAGTTGCTAACCTATGAGCAACTGTTTCTGGTTGAACAGCTGATAAAATAACATGATCACTATCAGTTATTATAACAGCTCTCGTTCTTCTTCCATAGGTTGCATCTATTAACATTCCTCTATCTCTAGCTTCCTGAATAATTCTTTTAATAGGTGCAGACTCTGGGCTTACAATTGCTACTAACCTATTGGCAGAAACAATATTTCCGAATCCTATGTTTATTAACTTTATTCCCATTTTTATCCTCCTACTTATTCAATATTTTGTACTTGCTCCCTGATCTTTTCTAACGTATTTTTAATTTCTATAACTATATTAGTCATATTAATATCGCTTGATTTAGATGCTATGGTATTGGCTTCTCTGTTCATCTCTTGAATTATAAAATCAAGTTTTCTTCCTATAGGCTCATCTAAATTCAATGTATTTCTCATTTGATTTAAATGACTTTTTAACCTTATTATTTCCTCATCAACAGCAGCTTTATCAGAGAACATTGCTACTTCAACTGCTATCCTGCTTTCATCGATATCTACACCTGATAATAATTCATTCAATCTCTCTTCCAGCTTTTTCTTATAATTTTTAGGAACAATATCTGCTAATTTTTCTATTTCTTTAACATGATTTTCTATTAGTTCAAGTTTAACTAATATATCATCCTTTAATTTTGTTCCTTCTCTTAATCTCATTTCTTCCATAAGATTAAGTGCATGCTCGATTAATGGAGCAATTTCACTAAATATTTCTTCAAGATTTTCATCCTGCTCTTCAATAGTTATTACATCTGGAAATCTTGCTATCTTTGTTACAGATATATCATCTTTTACATCTAAATTATCTGCCATTTTTCTTAAACAGTCATAATAGCTTTTAGCAAGGTCCATATTTAGTACCGCTCTACCTGAAGAATTAGAATAATTCTTATAATTAATAAATACATCTACTTTTCCTCTATTCAGCCTTTTATTAATTATATTTCTTATTTTTTCTTCTAAAGAAAGCATTGTTTTTGGCATCCTTATGTTTATATCCAAATATCTATGATTAACGCTTTTCATTTCTATTGAAAAACATAAATCTTTTCCTTCTTCACTTTGAGCTCGACCAAAGCTAGTCATGCTTTTAATCAAACCATACACCTCCTTTTATTATCACTATTGCTATAGTTAATAATAATTAAATATAATTCTATAGTCAATAATTTATTCACAATTTATTAACATTTAAATTTTCAACGTATATTATTTTGATTTTTATACCAATCTGAAAGTGTATTATAATACACTTTCAGAATTATATAATAACGCAAAAAGGAATTCTTTCCGAATTCCTTTTTTATATTATGAATAAATTTCAATATGTATTATATTCTATTTTAATAAGAATAGCTTAAATATGAATACAACTGCTAATATAATCATAACAATTGAAATCTTTTTCTTTTCGCCTGATTTTGCGAAAAATAAATTATATAAAAGATTTATAAGAACATAAGCTATTACTCCTATTGTAAGACCATCACCTATGCTATAAGTTAATGGCATCATTGCAATTGTTATGAACGCTGGAAGACCTTCTGTAATTTCATCAAAATCTATATTTTTAACTGCTCCAAGCATTAAATATCCAACATATATAAGTGCTGGTGCTGTTGCACATGATGGTATTGCTATAAATATTGGTGAAAAGAACATTGCTATAAGGAATAATACACCTGATGTAATTGCTGTCCATCCTGTTTTTCCTCCTGCTGCAACTCCTGTTGAACTTTCAACGAAGGTAGTTACTGTTGACACTCCAAGACACGCTCCTACTGTAGTTCCTACAGCATCAACCATTAAAGCCTTACCTGCATTTGGTACATTTCCGTTTTCATCAAGCATTCCTGCTCTTGAACTCACACCAACTAATGTTCCAACTGTGTCAAAGAAGTCTACAAATAAGAATGTACATACAACAACAAAAAAGTTCAGTATATTACTTGGATGTAATACATATGCTAAGTCTATTTTTCCAGCAATAGGTGCTATACTTTCAAACTTAAATATTCCTTCTGGAGTATAAATTCCTAATGATGCTGCAATTTCTGGGTTTATTAATGCATAACCCCATGCTAATAATGTACTTACAACTATACCTGCTAATATAGAAGCCTTTGCTCCTTTTCTATCAAGTACTGCAATAATTACTAATCCTACAAATGCAATAATTGCTGTTGGTGAAGTAAAATCTCCTAATGCAAGAAAAGTTGATTCATCTGCTACAACAATATTACTGCCTGTTAATCCAATAAAAGCAATAAATAAACCTATACCAGCTGTTACTGCATGCTTCATGTTCATAGGAATTGCATTTACTACTGCTTCTCTGATCTTGAATAATGACATTAATATAAATATAATTCCTTCTACAAATACTGCCGTTAACGCTACCTGCCATGATATTCCTTTTCCTAAAACTACTGAATATGCGAAGTAAGCATTAAGTCCCATTCCTGATGCCAATACAAATGGTAAATTTGCATATACACCCATAAGTATACTTGCAAAAGCAGCTGCTAAACATGTAGCTGTTACTAATGCACCCTTATCCATACCTACACCTTCGGTACCTAAAATATTAGGATTTACAGCAATTATATAAGCCATAGTTAAAAATGTAGTTATACCTGCTAATATTTCCTTTTTGAAGTCAACATCTTTATTTGATAATATCTCTAAAAATGGCTTCTTTTCTTTTGCTTTCTGCATTATAGTCCCTCCAATATGAATTAAAAAATCATAAACAATAATTTTGCAAATCTTTAATTTTATATATTTAAATATAATCATATATTAACTAAAAATCTGTAAAATTATTGTTATATTTTTATAATCTTATTTTTCACGAATTATATTATATATTTTTTATCGAATATTGTCAAATATTTTAGACATAATATTAGTGTATTATACGAATGTTACTGCTAAATTTAGTTATCTTATTCTTTTTAATTATAAAAATTCAGTATCATTCATTATCTATTTGAAATTAAAAACTATTCTTTGTAATATATAATTCATTAATTTAATATTTCTATAAAACAATTCTATAATGCATTCAATTCAAATATATCTTTTATGCTTTTTGTGTCATTATAATAATTAAGTGCAGCTATAAGTTTTATTCTTGCTTTCTGACTTGCAGATACATCACCAAAAATACAACCTATTTCTTTTAAATTTTTTCCTCCACCTTCATATCCATAAGACTCAAATACTCTTCCTTCGAAGCATCTTGATACTACAACAACAGGTATATCTTTATCAATTGCTCTCTTTATTCCATCAACCATACTTGGTGGAACATTTCCTCTTCCCAGCGCTTCTATTACAATACCTTTATATCCCTGCTCTATAGAAAAATCTATAAATCTGGAATCACTTCCTGCACTGCATTTTATTATAGCTACATCCTTTTCAACTGATTTAATATCCATATGAATTGATTGAGGTTTATTTCTATAAAATATAACTTTATTATTATCTACAATACCAATAGGACCAAAGTTTGGAGTGCTGAATGCATTCAAAGCCATGGAATTTCTTTTTGTAACCTCACATGCACTATGTAATTCCCCATTAAAGCATACTAATACTCCTCTGTTTTTAGCCTGATCTGAAGTTGCTGTGCATATTGATGATGCAAGATTAAACGGTCCATCATATCCAAGTTCTGAACTGCTTCTCATTGCTCCTGTAA
>JBJEJM010000155.1:0-3824 GCA_051878075.1 Clostridium sp.
ACAAAATTCCAATAATCTTTTCCAATTAACAATTCATCATCGCTAAAAAACTGTTTTACTCTTTCTTGCTTCCATTCATTACCTTCACCATACATATTATAAGCTGTTGCTAAATATATTTTTACAGTTTCTTCAGGGTCTTCTAACGCATTAAGCAAAATATAATATTCATCTATTAATGCTTCTTTTTCACTTTTAGCTTTTTTAATATCTAAATCTCCACCAGCTTTAAGTTCAATTATAAAATGTTCTTTTGTTTCTGGATTATAGAAATGATTATCTGTTACATGTTGTTTTTTGTAACTATCAACATTAGCAGGTTTATATGCATGTAATGATGTATAATCTTCTATTTTTGGTTTAATATGCTTATCGTATTCATTCATAATGTTTGATTTACGTTGAATTTGTTCAGGAAGTAAATATGAAGAAATATTTTCTAAAACCACTTCATAAGAAATATCTGCAATATCATTAGATAATTTTTCTAAAACTTTCCCAAAACTAGAATCAAACGAGCGACAAAATGCTGAATAAAACATAAACTCATTCCCCAATTCAGAAACGAATGCATTATTCTTTTTTGAATTTATAACCCCTGTAGGGTCAGTTATTTCTCTCATATATCTAACTTCAAAATTTTCAGAAAAATCTTTTATTGCATTTCGAACCTTTTCTCTTATTTTATCTTCTTTAATTTGCTCCATTTTTTACCTCCACATCATAATTAGTTATTAACAAATGTTCAGTTTTTTTATCATTTCTATTCATGAAACTGACTAAATATTTTTTGTCAAACGTTTTTATATTAAATCCTTTATCTTTATATAGATTATAAATAAAATCAGTATTCTTAATGATTAACATAAATTTAGCTTTAGTATTTTTCAAATAATTAGCTAATCGTATTTGATCATCTTTATCAAAATCATTTTTAGCATATGTAGAGAATTCAGTATCATATGGTGGATCTAGAAACATAAAATCATTTTCTGTCAATTCAATTTTATTACAGAATTTTTCAAAATCTAAGCAATACAATTTAGTATTTGACAACTTATTTATTAATTTTTCAGAATTAATATAATCAATTTTCTTCTTAAAATCTTTTTTGTTATAACTTATTCCACCATAAGGAACATTAAATTCACCGTTAGCATTATATCTAAACATAGCAGAATAACAATAATCTCTTATAAAATAAAATACTGCACAATAAAATTCATCACTTAATTTAAGTTTTTTCCTATTATTATATAAATATCTAAAATACATATAGTAAGCACTTTTAAATGCTGTTTCAAAATTGTCTATAACATCAGAGAAACACATTTCACCACGTTGTTGCTCTATTTTATACATTCTATTTATTTTAGATAATAAATTCTTCTTAATTTCAAAAATCAAATTATATAAATTAATATCTAAATCCTCTTTTAAAAGTTTATTTAATTCACTAGAATGTTTATTCATATAATTATCAACCAATTCTTCTAATCTTGCATTATTATTTTTATAGGTACTATATAATCCTAATAACTCTTGCGAACTATTCTCCACTATTTTTTGAATTTCAATCCAATTTTTATTTATTTCATTTAAACTCTTGTGAAATTCTTTATTGTTTTCTTTAATAAGCCTATAAAGCAAAATCAATTCATCTGATTTATCATTTATAACTGATGATTTGCAATTCATTGATAAATAAACTGAACCACCTCCAACAAATGGTTCTACATATCTATCAAAGTGAGTCGGCAAATTATTAATTATTATAGGTAATTCCTTTTCCTTACCTCCTGCCCATTTTATAAATGGTTTTAATCTATCCATAATCATACCTCCTATTTAATCAAATTTATATATATTTTATTTCCATCATAACTCCATAAGGATTTTCTTGGATAAAATTCGCCATTTTCTCCTAATAATGAATATTTTCTATACATTTCACTAAATCCTTTAGAAAAGTATCTTCTATCAGTACTAATTTTTACATTTTTAATTTCATTTTCATTAAATACTATATCAAATGTATCTTTATCAATTGGTAATTCATCAAGTATTGTTCTAGGAATACTTATTATTCTTGCCCTAATATCATTTGCAGTAATATCTTTTTCTATATTACTAACTAACATATTAATACCAACATCATTTATATCTATATTTGCTGTTTTTAAATCATTTTTATAAAATCTTTTTAATTCATTAATATCGAATATAGGATCATATACAAATCCTATATTTTTTTCAATACAAATATCAATTAATGAAGCTCCATCAATCAATAAAATAGGACGTTCTGTTTCAGATGCTGCTGATTTAATAGCAGGTTCACTAAATTTAGCGGTAGTTATAATTATTCCTCTTTCACCATTTTTCATTATTCCTCGATGTCTGTCAACAATATCTACACTAATAGAGCTATTTGGATTAAACCTTTTAGCTTGAACTTTATATTTTACTGAATCTCCATTTGTATCTATAACACCATATCTAACACATTCTAAATCTATTCCGCCATCATTAGATCTTTTAGTAACTTTAACCTCATCTAATCCTATTTTTTCTAAAAATGGTTTTAAAAAATCTTCAAATTCATAACCATTATCAAATGTTTCATAAAACTCTTTTAATATATTTTTTCTTTTCTCATTATTCAATTCATTTATAATCATTTTTATTTTCCCCCTATGGTTTCTTTGGTAATTGCGAATAATCATATTTTTGTTGTAATA
Source organism: Clostridium sp. (assembly GCA_051878075.1). Taxonomy (GTDB): domain Bacteria; phylum Bacillota; class Clostridia; order Clostridiales; family Clostridiaceae; genus Clostridium. The sequence goes on from JBJEJM010000155.1 coordinate 2,742, forward strand.
GTTTCAATTCTTCAATTACTTCTTTTATATCTTCAGCTATTTCTTTTTTAGTATAATTCTTATTTAATTGTTCAGACATTTGGATTTTATTTTGAATATCAAAAAGTCTTTTACCTATTTCATTAGATTTTTTTCTTTTTTGTGCATCCCAATCTAACAAACTTAATTCAGATTGTTGATATTCATCCAATTTTTCTTTTAATTGTCTATCCGACATTCCTGCATATCTATCTGTACTTAATGATTTTAAAACACTATTAAAACCACAAGCTTCAAGTAAATTTTCTAAATTTAATTCTAATGGAATTGATATTTGATATAGATCATCTAATTTGATCTTTTTTATTTTACCATTAAGTATATCGTTTAATGTACTTCTACTTATTCCAGTTAATTTTGCAAGTTCCCTTTGAGAAATTTTCTTTTTTTCTATTGCAGTTAATATCAAATTTTGTAGTTTTTCAGAATTCATATCATCCCTACTTTCTTCCTAATTATTCCTTTATAAATCCATTTTATCATTTAAAATTTAATTTGTCTATATTTTCGGACAAAAAAGTATTGACAAGTTTTTCGGACAATGTTATGATTGAATTGACTGATATATCGGACATGATATATTTAGTTAAATTTGTTCTTTGAAAATTTAGTCTTAGTGGAAATCGCCGATAAGCTATTAAGTAAAAAAATGCAAGGCAGAAATAACCCTATTGGCACGGGAGTTATGAAATAACTAAAATTTCACAAAGGGCAATTGCCCAGGGAGAACTCTACCCTTTTGAAGTAAGTAAAGGAGGTATTAAAAATGGATCAAAAATATTTCACTTTAGTAAGAAAAGATGTTTTAGATAATCCAGATTTATCATTAAGTGCTAAAGGATTATATTGTTTAATCTGTTATGACTTAACTAAATCACTTAGAAGATTATTAATAGACAAAAATACTAGAGAAGAAACTATTAATAGTTCTAAAGAATTAGAAAAATATGATTATGCACATTTTTATAATTTAGAAGAATGTGTAGATAAAGATTCATATCTTGGTCTTAATGTTTCAATACAACCAACTGATGAATTTAAGAA
>JBJEJM010000156.1:0-3821 GCA_051878075.1 Clostridium sp.
TTTACATCAACAGGATATAATAGTGGAGATAAGGGATATGCAAAAGTATCATTTAGCTCAGCTGACAGTGCATTAAATAAGAAGTTGCCAGATATAGAGGTATATGCTGATGGTGGAACTGCTTATATAAACAGAAGTTACTATGAAGAACTATATACTAATTTAGGATTAGAGGTGCCACAAGGATTGAAAGATTTAAAGGCAGACTATATTGGTGTAGATTCAGGAATTGATGCTGAATCATTAAAGTCATTGACTAATGAACCAGAATCATTGAATAAGTTGATTAAATCAATTTTTGGAAACAGCGATATAGATTTACCATATACTCAAAATGGAAGAGAATACACTATGGATCTTAATAGTGATGAAGCTATTGATTTAGGGGTTAAAGGAATAAAAGCTTTTTCTGATAATATTGAAAATGTAAATAATACTTATAAGTTAGGCTTTACAGCTGATGACATATCAGAAATTAAGAATACAATCAGCAGTGAAGCATTTAATAATGGTATAGCAGGAGTAAAAGATGCTATTGCAGGTTCAACATTAAAAACTAAAGAAGTATTTGATGATGATAAATATTCTGCAGATTTTGAAATGAATGTTATAGTTAAAAATCTTGGTAACATTTCTTTCACATTTAATTCAATAAGTACTAAGAGTGCAGTAAAAGATGTAGAAATACCAGCAAATGCTGTTAAACTTACTCAAGAAGAATTTCAAAAAGCTCTAGCTCCAGCTAATGAAGAAAAATCAGTTCAGTCAGTTTCATATGCAAAGGAGATTATTCTTAATCAAGCAGCTTAATTGTTTTGATTATTATTAAATAAAATTAATTATATAATTTCACTACACTCCTCTTACAATAGGTAGTTAAAATAACTATTTATGTAAGAGGAGTATTTTATTGAAAAAAATAATTTGAACATGTTGTTTTGAACAATGAAAGGTGATAAGATAATATTGTTCAAAAAATGAACTTTATGTATATGCGTGAAAAATTGGTAAGGAGGAAAATAATGAGTATGGTAAAGACGGCTGTAATTTTAGCAGCAGGTATGGGATCAAGATTATATGACGTAACTAATGATGAAATTCCAAAGGGATTTCTTGTTGTAAATGGCAAAAGTCTTATTGAAAGGTCTATTGAAAAATTAAGAAGTATAGGAATAGAAAAAATCTACATAGTTACAGGTCATTTAAATGAATATTATGATAAGCTTGCTGAAAAATATAACTTCATTGAGACAAAGAGGAACAGACGTTATAGAACTACTGGAAGTATGACTTCATTATCTATTTTAGAGAATGAACTTAAGGAAGATTTTTTATTACTGGAAAGTGATTTGATATATGAAGTATATGGTCTTACAAAGACTGCAATGTTTGAAGGAGAAGACTGTATTTTATTAAGCGGAAAGACTAATTCAGGTGATGAATGTTATGTAGAAGTAAGAAATAATAATCTTTACAAGATTTCAAAAGATATAAATGAAATTAATGAAGTATATGGGGAACTTGTAGGAATATCAAAAATATCAAAAGGCTTGTATAAAGATATGATTAAGGAATATAGAAAATTCATGGAGAATCTAAAATATAATTTTGGAGATTCAAATGAAGCATCTAAAACAAATGAAAGATATGATTATGAAGATGCTATTTTTGATGCAGCAAAATATAGAAAAGTAGGATATCTAAAAATTGATAACTTAATATGGGGAGAAATCGATAATAGAAACCAGATGGAAAGAGTAGAAAAGATAATAATACCTAGATTAGAAAAAGTAAATTTATAGATAAATTTAAATAATATATAAAGCATATCAATGAGAAAGGAAGAATTAATGTGAAAACAGTATATATGGCAATGAGTGCAGATATCATTCACCAGGGGCATTTGAATGTAATTAATGAAGCAAGAAAATTAGGAAATGTAATTGTAGGACTTCATACAGATGATGTTATAAGAGGATATTGGAGAAATCCTATAATGAAATATGATGAAAGAAAACAGGTTATAGAAAACATAAAAGGTGTAATTAAAGTAATTCCACAGGATACACTTGATCAGGTTCCTAACATATTAAGCATAAAGCCTGACTATGTTATTCATGGAGATGACTGGAGAGAAGGATCTCAAAAAGAATTGAGGGAAAAAGTAATTAACGCACTTAAAGAATATGGCGGAGAGCTTATTGAAGTTCCTTATACAAAGGGAGTATCTATATCAAAACTTGATGAAGAATTGATGGAAATAGGAATAACACCACAAATGAGAATGAAGAGTCTTAAAGAAATGATATACTCAAAAAAACCTGTAAGAATATTAGAAGCACATAATGGATTGACTGGACTTATAGTTGAAAAGACTAAAGTTGAAAAAGACGGAAAAATAAGAGAATTTGATGGAATGTGGGTAAGTTCATTATGTGATTCAACAGCTAAAGGAAAACCAGATATAGAGGTTGTAGATTTAACTTCAAGATTAAATACTATAAATGATATTTTGGAAGTTACAACAAAACCTATAATAGTTGATGGTGATACAGGCGGACAGATAGAGCATTTTGTATATACAGTTAAAACTTTAGAAAGACTTGGTGTATCAGCTATAATAATAGAAGATAAAACAGGACTTAAAAAGAATTCTCTTTTTGGTACTGAAGTTAAACAGACACAGGATACAATAGAACATTTCTGCGATAAAATAAGAGCAGGAAGAGAAGCAAGGGTTACAAGTGATTTCATGATTATTTCAAGAATTGAAAGTCTTATTGCCAAAGCTGGAATGGATGATGCCATAAAGAGAGCAAAAGCTTATATTGAAGCAGGTGCTGATGGAATTATGATTCATAGTAAAGAAAAGGATGGTGCAGAAATAATAGAATTTTGTAAGAGATATGCACAATTTGAAAATAGAGTACCACTTATAGTTGTTCCTACATCATATAATTTTATGAAAGAAGCACAGCTTGTTGAATTAGGAGCAAATGTAATAATATATGCAAATCATCTTATAAGAAGTGCATATCCTGCAATGGTAAATACAGCAAAGAGTATTCTGGAAAATGAAAGATCACAGGAAGCATCAGAAAACTGTATGCCTATAAAAGAAATTTTAACACTTATTCCAGGAGGAAAGTAATGATTGATGTTGAAAATTTTTATAACAGCTTAAAGAAAAATAATATAGATTTCTTTGCAGGAGTACCAGATTCACTTTTAAAATCATTTTGTGCTTATATAAAAGATAATGTAAGTAAAGATAAAAATATAATTGCAGCAAATGAAGGAAATGCAGTAGGTATTGCAAGTGGATATTATCTTGCAACAGGGAAAATAGGACTTGTATATATGCAGAATTCAGGTTTGGGAAATGCAGTAAATCCACTTGTCTCTTTAGATGATAAACTTGTATATAACATTCCAGTACTTTTAGTAGTTGGATGGAGGGGAGAACCTGATAAAAAGGATGAACCTCAGCATAAAAAACAAGGGCTTATAACTGTGGAAACATTAGAACTTTTAAATATTAAATATGAAATTGTCGGTGAAGATACTTCAAATGAAGATATGGAGAAAATAGTATCTAAAGCAGTTTTATATATGAAAGAAACTTGTGAGCCATTTGCAATAGTTGTAAAAAAGAATACTTTTGGCAAATATGTGTTAAAGAATAGTACACATATTGAAATGGAAATGTCAAGAGAAGATGCTATAGAGATATTGACAGATAATATGGATAGCAGTTCAGTAATAGTATCAACTACTGGTATGGCTTCACGAGAACTTTTTGAAATAAGGGAAAGAAGAAA
>JBJEJM010000157.1:0-3791 GCA_051878075.1 Clostridium sp.
CTTTTGATTCTATATTTATAAATTATAAAAGTATACTAAATAATTAATATTACAATATGTTATAGGAAAGATGAGAAAACAATGAAAATAGCAGTTACAACAACAAGAGAACCAGATAAAAAATTAATTGATAAGGCAGAAAAAATATCTAAGGAATTAAATATACCATATATAAATAGAGGAAATTTAAACATTAATAAAACTCTTTTAAAAGGCGATTTTGATTATTTAATGATAGCAGAAAAAGATAAAATTTCAATAAAGAGTGAAGAAAACACATTATTTTGGCATCCCAATATGTCAGAGCTTAAGATAAAATCATTAAGAAAGGGAAATAAAGAGGCAATAATAGAAGCAGCACAGTTAAAAGAAGGAGACAGTATATTAGACTGCACATTAGGACTTGCAGGAGATTCACTTGTTTTTGCATCAGTAGTAGGTGAAAAAGGACGTGTTGTTGGAACAGAAATTAATAAATACATAGCGTATTTATGCAGAGATGGATTAGAAACATATAGTAGTGATAAAAAAGAAAAGCACATGGCAGAAATACAGGTAATTAATAAATCATATGAAGACTATCTTAAGAGTCAGGATGATAATAGTTTTGATGTGGTATATTTCGATCCTATGTTTAAAAAACCTAATAAAAAATCAATCTCAATCAATTCATTCAGGGCATTTGCAGATCATAAAGGATTGACAAAGAATGTTTTAATGGAAGCATTGAGAGTATGCAGAAGAAGAGTAGTTGTTAAAGAAAGACATGGTTATAATGATTTTGACAAGCTAGGAATAAAAAAATATTATGGAAGCAGAAAAAGTGGCTCAATAGTATATGGAGTACTCGACAAATAACACGTTAAAATTTATATGTTTTTATATAAGTATGATTCAGGCTTCAAACCCAGGACATTTTACTATATAAGTTAAATTGCAATTAACATATAGAATGTATATAATTTGTTCTAATAAATAAAAATATTGGTTATTATGTTGAAAACATGTAATAGTGGTGGTATATTGATATAGTGGTATTACTACTATATCAATTACTAGGAGGTAGATATGATGAAATATTTACAGCAGTTAATGATTATTTTAGGAGCATATATTTTGGGAGTAATAGTTCAAGTTACCTTCAGGTTACCAATACCAGGAACAGTATTAGGGCTGATTTTACTTTTTGCAGGTTTATATACTGGGCTAATTAAAGTTGAAATGATAGAAGATATATGTGAAGTTTTGACAGCACATATGTCTTTTTTGTTTATTCCAGCAGGAGTTGGATTGTTAACAAGTTTTCATTTATTAAAAGGAAATATTATTGCATTTTCAATAATCATAATAATCTCAACTATTGTTGTCTGGGTAGTTACTGCATATGTAGTAAAGTTTTTAAGAAAGGGTGGAAAAAATGAATAGTATAATAACATCTCCAGTATTCGGAGTATTAATATCTATTGCAGCATATTTAATTGGATGTGTAGTAAAGGAAAAGTTAAAATTGGCAATATTTAATCCATTATTGATTGCAATAATTATACTTATTTTAGTGTTATCTGGATTTAATATTGAATATGATGATTATAATAAAGGTGGAGAAATAATTTCATTCTTTTTAGCTCCTGCAACAGTCGCATTAGCACTTCCTTTATATAAGAAATTTTCATTATTCAAGAGGAATGCTGTTCCAATATTAGCAGGAATATTATGTGGAGTAATATCAGGAGCAGTAAGCATTATAGGTATGGCAAAATTATTTAATATTTCTGATGAATTGTTGAAATCACTTCTGCCAAAATCAATTACAACACCAATAGGTATGGCACTATCTGAACAGCTTGGTGGTATTTCATCAATTACAGTTGTTGCTATTATAGTAACTGGAATACTTGGATCAATTATAGGACCATTTTTAAATAAGGCATTAAAGATAAATGATAAAGTTGCTATGGGTATTGCTATGGGAAATGCCTCACATGCAGTGGGTACTGCAAGAGCAATGGAAATAGGAGAAACAGAAGGGGCAATGAGCAGTCTTACTATAGCAATAGCAGGAATTATCACAGTAATTTTAGTACCATTTATATGGAATTTTCTTGCCAAATTTATTGTTTAATGAATAAATTAATATTTTTAATGCAAAATAGAAAAGAAGGTATATTTAGTTCTTACAAATATAGTTAGTTTAAATATTTTATTAAAACTATAAAAGTAAAGTGGTATAATTGTTAGGTATAGGGATTGTAATTATTTGGAGGTGGATCTGATGATTGGAGACAAAATATTTTATAAAACATTATTCAAAAATTTATTTTCAGACACATTTGAATTACAGCTTTGGGATGGAAGCAGAGAAGTTTATGGTTCAGGACAGCCAAAATTTAAGATAATATTTAACGAACCAATTCCAAAAGCAGATATTATTAATGATCCTTCAATAGCATTTGGTGAAGCATATATGAATAAGAAAGTGGAAATAGAAGGCAGTATTGAAGAGGTTATAGAATCTTTATATAACAATAAAGAAAGCTTTTTGGGCAGTGATAAATATGCTAAGTTAATAAAAATGGTATCTAATAATCTTAAAAGAAGCAAAGAAAATATTGAATTTCATTATGATGTAGGAAATGATTTTTATAGGCTTTGGTTAGATGACACAATGACATATTCATGTGGATATTTTAAATCACAGGATGATTCTCTTACACAGGCACAAAAGAATAAAGTTGATCATATATTAAAGAAATTAAACTTAAAAGAAGGTGAAACATTACTTGATATTGGATGTGGCTGGGGTGAATTAATAATTACAGCTGCGAAAAAGTATAAAGTTAAAGTTTTAGGTATAACTTTAAGTTCTGGACAGCTAAAAAAGGTTAGTGAGAGAATAGAAAAAGAAGGACTTAATGAATTAGTTGAAGTAAAATTAATGGATTATAGAGAAATAAAAGATAGAAAATTTGATAATATAGTCAGTGTTGGAATGATAGAACATGTTGGAAAAGACCATCTTGGTGAATATTTTTCTCACATAAAAGATTTATTAAATGATAAAGGAGTTTCATTACTTCATTGTATTACAAATACTTCAGAAGAAGGAACAAATAGCTGGATAAATAAATATATATTCCCAGGTGGTTATGTACCTTCAATTCAGGAATTAGTTGAAGACATATGCAGCATAGGCTGTAACATAATTGATATAGAGAATCTTAGACTGCATTATGGAAAGACACTTGAGTGCTGGGCTGATAACTTTGAAAAGGCAATTCCTGAGATAAAAAAAATTAAAGATGAAACTTTTATAAGAATGTGGCGGCTATACTTAAATGCCTGTGCAGCATCATTTAATGCTGGTAATATTAATCTGCATCAGTTTTTGTTCACTAAAGGTGTAAATAACAGTCTTCCATGGACTAGAGAATATATGTTATAAATAATTATTATATTAATGAAATAGAGGGAATTTCTAATTACATAATTTAATTAGAAATTCCTTTCTTTTGTATTTTGTAAATAATGAATAAGAGCTTCAGCAGCTATAGAAGGTGTTGAACCTTTTTTATAGATTACTCCTATATTTCTTGAAGGAATAGGTACTTTTATTGGTATTTCAATAAGATTCTCATTTTCAAGGTCCTTAACGATAAATTCTCTTAATGCTGATGTTATTCCAAGTCCTATTTTTGCACATTCAATCAAAAAGTCCATATTACTTGCCTCAATATCAGGAAGAATTTTTAAATCTTGAGATGTAAAATAATGATCTATAAATTCCCTTGTTG
>JBJEJM010000158.1:0-1195 GCA_051878075.1 Clostridium sp.
CCATAGATAATAGCTTATTTTTTAAAGCTTCAATATCAGTATCCTCAGAAACTTCCATCAATATATCAACTGTTGGTTTTGCTATAAGTCCTTTTACAGATGTACTTCCAATATGGTTTATCCTGACAATAGATTCTTTAAATTCATCAACTAAACTTTTCTTTTCAATTTCATACCATTTTTTATACTCAGGATTATGTTCTTTTAAAACAATAGGAAACAGCATCCATAGTTCTTCTAAAGTCATTTCTGATAATTCTTTCATCTTTATTCCCCCCAGTATTATCTTACATATTTATATCTAAAATGAATCTATTTGATTTTTTACTTTCATTGTATATCAAGATTTTTTAATATAACATCAACTACTTGTTTTGTGCTTAAATTATTTGTATTTATTTTTCTGCCTTTTATAGTACTTTCAAAAGCTTGTAAACATCTATCTATTTGTAATTCTGCCCATGAATTCTCACATTCGCCTCTATTAATTAAGCGCTGTTTAATTGTAGTTTTATCAGCAGTAAGAATAAAGTGATATATTTTCACCTTATCTTTAATCAAATTTCCGATTATATCTTCATAATATTCTTGATTTGTAATAGTCATTGGAATAATTATAACTCCACTATAGTTATCATACATGTGTTTTATTATTTGATAGTTTATACTACGCCATATTTTCATATCTTGAAAATCGCCTTTTTCTTTCATCTCTACAGGAAAGTTATCCCATAGAAAATATCCAACTTGTTCCGGGTCATATATATGTGAATTTTCTATTTTTAATTTCAATAGTTCTGCTGTTGTACTTTTGCCGCTTCCAAAAGCACCATTAATCCAAATAATCATTATCCACCTCATATATCTACTATTTAAATACTTTTTACATTGTCTAATTTTCTATATACACCATAAACAAGAGCATGTACATAAATTATTATCCTCTTCACCTTTTCATAGGCAATTCCAATTATTAATATTCATTCATAATTTCACATCATATTAAATAATACTAATCTAATACATTACTTAACCATTCTTTAAATGACATCATCTGTTCTGGTGTATGAAAATAATGTTCAGCTTCCTTATCTATCTTAAGTTTGCAGGAAAATTTATCTGTAAATTTCAATATAACATCTTTTTCACAAAGATCATCCTTTTCACCATATAAAATATAAGTAGGCACATTCCA
>JBJEJM010000158.1:1295-3770 GCA_051878075.1 Clostridium sp.
GGTCTATCTTCTTTATTTGACATATTTCCATGTACTGCAATGATTACTTTTTCTTTTTCCTCTCCCCATAAAACTGATGGAATATTATTGATTTTTAAATTTTCTTTTAACATATTTACCTCCCATATTTATGAAGTCATATGACTTCACAAATATCTTTCTCTATTATCTGCTCTTTTTATTGTTTTTTCTATGCAAATAATACATTTATCTACATGTAAAATTATACCATATAAAATTATAATATGTTAATATTTGTATTCATATTATTCCAAGGAGATTTACATTATTGAAAATTAAAATGCCCATTTGATTTATGTAAACCAAATGGACACAAATATAAACTCATTTTATAATCAATAATAAATATACTGAATTCCAATAGATTTTATTCAAAAAATAGGAGTATATTTTAATTAATTTTCTTTTTTAAAATTGTTTCATAGCCTCCTACTCCATATGCTTTTCTGATAGTCTCACTTCCATCAAGTTCAATATGATTACTATTAATCAAAGTTGTGGCTGAACCAGTATCCACCAATACATTCTTTAAAAACATATCTCTACTATCAATTACTATATTTAAAGAGCATAAAATAAGTCCATGTTCATGTCTTAATTGTATCATCTAGCCAAACCTATCCTCTCAATTTCATATGACAGCTCTTCTTTTCTTGTATCACCAATATTCAATTCTCTTTTTTTATCTTCTTTATGAAGCTTACAGTAGAATTTATAAGCTTCATTAATATTATCAAATACTTCTACTATTGCAAGATTGGTAACTATTAATTTATTGTTTTCTTCATACTGATTTAAACTATCAAAAACAATCCATTTATTTGGGTAAGTTTTTCTAACTTCATTCCATTTCATAATATCAATCCTCTCTCTTAAAAATATTATTATTTATTATAATATAACTCTTTCCTAATGCTATACTTTTATTTCTAATTCTATCCCATGCCAAAATAGATATACAATAATTCCTATAATATATTTTTTTCAAATAACAGTATTACTAGTTTAAGTATAACATAAGCTATACTTAAACAGCTATTTATTATTTTCCCTAATTTTACATATATAACTTTACCATATCATAATATTTGAGTATCAAAAAAAGCACTGCCCAAAAGACAATGCTTAATCTAATAACTAAAATCATTTTATATACTTTGTTTACTATAAATCCAAGTAAATCACTATCACTCACCTAAAAAATCTAATACAAGCTTTCTGAACTCCTTTTTATTACTGAGCATGGCTGGATGATTTCCTTTTTCAAATATAATAAGCTTTGAATTTTTGATTTTTTTGCTGATAGTTTCCATAATATATGAACTATCAGGTATCATCTTATCACCTTTGCTGCATGTAAGCATAACCTGATTTGATATTTTATTAAGATTATCTCCAAAAAATGCTCCATTAACTTCTGCAAAATCCAGAAGCATTTTTGTGCTCTGATCAATTACCTGTCTCCAGTCACTGCCATGCATCATAAACCAAAAGAGTCTGGAACTTAACTTTTGTTTTGATTTCTCCCGCTCATAAGAAATTTCCTCTGCTGAGTCAACAGTTATATTTTCACCAATAAAGCTGTCAGCAATCACTTTATTAAATAATCCTGGTTCTTTTAAAACAGCATTTAATGCTACAATTGCACCACCGCTTGTTCCTAACAGATTCACATCCTTTAACCCTAGACTCTTGCATAATTCAATTATTAGTTCTGAATTGACACCCCAGTAATTAACAGGCAGCTGCTCTACCCTTTTAGATTTACCCTGCCCAATTAAATCTAGTATAATGACCTTAAAGTGCTTAGAATAGAATTTTGCTTCACCACTAATCATTTTAGATGAAGCTGTATCACCATGTATGATAACTAAAGGCTTCCCCTCTCCACATACATTGTAATATATATTATAATTATTATATTTAAAATAAGACATTTTCTTACCTCCAAGTATTTGATATATAGTTTATATAGTCTATACTGGAGAATTACTTTTCAAGATTTCAGATATAGACTATTAAAGTCCATAAAAAATTCCCATTTCAATGCCTCCTTTGCAGAATATAATGTTATCTACTGCCTAATTATAACATATATAAAAATATCATTCTTATAAGTATCTATTTATTTTTAATAGACTTTATTATATAAAATGCTGTTGAACCCAAAATTACAATCAGAAATACTATCATGAATCCTGGAGATAATCCAGGTTTTCCAGTCATCACTGCTGTAAATTCCTTTAACTGAATATAAAAAAACATGGCTGCTATTTCTGTATTTAAGATTTTCATAAAAGTTCCTGCCATTAAAAACTGCTTATCCTTATTTTCAGGAGTTATTGGAATGCAGTAATTATAAATCTGCGGATATTTTGACAACGCCCCAAGAATTATATAACATATAATTTCTATTAATAATAAAATAAGCAGTGAACTTCTTGAACCATATCC
>JBJEJM010000159.1:0-17100 GCA_051878075.1 Clostridium sp.
ACAAATAGTAGATAGTTTAGAGGGTAATAAATGAAACTAAAAGATATTACAGAAAAAGGATTTTATTATTGTAAGCAAGAAGGTAGAGATACTTTATATGCAATCTACCCTAATGATGATTTTATAGAAAACTTCAAGGGAATATTGTATGATGAGACAGAATTTGTTCATGGGGGCATATTATCATATCTTATATGCTATCCTTTATATAGGTTAATAGGATTTCTAGGATCATATGTAGTCTTATTTACTTTTTCTGTGATTTCAATTACTTTAATTTTTGATATTACATTATATGATCTTGGAATACAGGCTTATAATACAAAGGAAAAGATAAAAAGCAGCAGAAGAGAAAAAATAAATAATACTGAAAGAATTGCAAAAAACAGAAAGAGAGAAAGTTTTATTAATATTACGGATAAAACAGATTCATATAATGACGAAAGAAGCAGTATGGATTTATTATCTAAAGTAGATAAGAAGATTAAGATTCTTGATTTTATGAAAAATACCTCAGAGGATAATGATTTTGGAGAAGATGCTGTGCCAGAAGAAAATTCAAGTGATATTCAGATTGATACTTTTCTTGATAAAGCTGAAGAACCAAAAGTATATCAACAGCATAATGTTCAGCCTGAAATCCATTCTCATAAAAAAGAAAAGCTTGATGATAATGTGAAAAATGTAGTAAATAAAGAAATTCAAAATCAAATGGAAGAACATAAAGAAGAAAAAGAATATGTTCATCCAGGTTTAGATTTATTAAAGACCAATTCAAGTACGAAATTAAACAGTAATGATAAAAAGGAACTTATTGAAAGTGCTAATAAGCTTGAAGAGATATTATCTAATTTCGGAGTGGATGCTAAGGTTACTCAAGTTACAAAAGGACCATCTGTAACGAGATTTGAATTACAGCCAAGTCCAGGAGTTAAAGTCAGTAAGATAGTAAATCTGGCAGATGATATTGCACTAGGTCTTGCTGCATCAGGAATAAGAATTGAAGCTCCTATTCCAGGAAAAGCAGCAGTAGGTATAGAAGTACCAAACAGAAAGCAGACAGCAGTATTTCTTAGGGAAGTGCTTGAAAGTGAAGAATTTATTGAATCTAAGAAGAAGCTTGCATTTGCACTTGGAAAAGATATATCTGGGAAATGTGTTGTGGGTGATCTTAGCAAAATGCCACATACACTTATTGCAGGAGCAACTGGATCTGGTAAAAGTGTATGTATAAATTCACTTATAATAAGTTTATTATATAAATATAATCCAAATGAAGTTAAACTGCTTATGGTTGATCCTAAGGTTGTTGAACTTAATGTCTATAATGGAATACCGCATCTTTTAATTCCAGTCGTGACAGATCCTAAGAAAGCAGCAGCTGCTTTAAACTGGGCAGTTAATGAAATGACTAACAGATATAAGCTGTTTGCTGATATGGGAGTAAGAAATATGGAATCTTATAATGAACTATATAATAAGGGAATAATAGAACAGAAGCTTCCTTACATAGTTATTATAGTAGATGAGCTTGCAGATTTAATGATGGTATGTCCTAATGATGTTGAAGATTACATTGGAAGACTTGCACAGATGGCCAGAGCAGCGGGAATGCATCTTGTTATTGCAACACAAAGACCATCAGTTGACGTAATTACAGGGGTAATTAAAGCTAATATACCTTCAAGAATATCTTTTGCAGTTTCATCACAGATAGATTCAAGAACAATATTAGATAGTTCTGGAGCTGAAAAACTTTTAGGAAAAGGTGATATGCTTTATTATCCAGTAGGTGAAAGCAAACCATTGAGAGTCCAGGGATGTTTTATATCTGAAGAAGAAGTAGAGCAGGTAATATCATTTATAAAGAATGAACAAGGTGAAGAAACATCTTATGAAGAAGATATTATTGAACATATAAACTCAACAGCTGATTCAAAAGGTTCTGGAAGTCATGAAGGCAGTGATGATGTAGATGAATTATTAAATGAAGCTATTAATATAGTAGTTGAATTTCAACAGGCATCAACTTCGTTTTTACAAAGAAAATTAAGAGTAGGATTTAATAGAGCATCGAGAATAATGGATCAGTTAGAAGAAAGGCATATAATATCTGAAAAAGATGGAAGCAGACCTAGACAGGTATTAGTTACTAAAGAACAATTAATGGATGAACATAATAATGAAAATTAATATGCATGGAGTCTGCTGGTTAAACTGGAAATAACATAAATTTATTTATAATTGACCGGCAGATTTAATGATAATGTAATTTTATAAGGTTAAAATAGGTATATAATAAAACTGACTTGTAAAAATCAGAAGTGATTTGTTATAATAAAACCTAACAAAAGCAGGAGGATACAAATTTTGAACGATAATAATTTAAAGATTGTAAAAGATCCAATTAGAATAAAAAACAAAGGAAATGTATATAAGGTTGGAATAGTGAGCCTTGGATGCGATAAAAACAGAGTAGATTCAGAAATAATATTAGGAAACATGAGCAGAGATTATTCTATAACTAATAATCCTAAAGAAGCAGATATAATTATAGTTAATACATGTGGTTTTATTGAAAGTGCTAAACAGGAATCAATAGATACAATATTAGAAATGGCAGCATATAAGACTAATTATAAATGTAAGCTTCTTATTGCAACAGGGTGCCTTATTCAAAGATACAGCGATGAATTAGGTGAGCTTATTCCAGAAATAGATCTTATGCTGGGTGTTAATGATTATGATAAGATAAATGCAGTTATAACTAACTTTATAAATGGTAACAAAGAAGCAGAAGAGATGCTTGTTAATTACTCTGATGAAAGCATTAATGAAGGAAGCAGAGTACTTACAACAAAAAAAGGAAGTGCATATATAAGAATAGCAGAAGGGTGTAATAATTTTTGTACATACTGCATAATTCCTAAAATAAGAGGAAAGTTCAGAAGCAGAAAGATGGAAAATATAATAAGTGAAGCCAAGAACCTAGCCTCTAATGGAGTCAAAGAATTAATACTTATAGCACAAGATACAACTATGTATGGAAGTGACATATATGGTAAGCAGAATCTTCATGAATTGTTAAGAGAGTTATCAAAAATTGAAGGCGTAGAATGGATCAGAATTCTATATTGTTATCCTGAAGAAATATATGATGAACTTATAGAAGAAATAGCTTCAAATGATAAGGTTGTTAAATATTTAGACTTACCTATACAGCACATAAGCAATCATGTTTTAAAACTTATGGGAAGAAAAACTACAAAAGAAGCTATAATAGATAAAATAAATACATTAAGAAAAAGAATACCAGGTATGATAATAAGAACTACATTCATAGTTGGTTTTCCACAAGAAACTGAAGAAGATTTCAATGAGATAAAAGAATTCTTAAAAGAATATAAGCTTGAGAAAGTAGGCGTGTTTACATATTCTCAAGAAGAGAATACTCCAGCGGCTAAAATGGATGGTCAGATAGATGAAGAAATAAAGAAAGAAAGAGAAAAAGCATTAATGCTTGTTCAAAAAGATGTCTCAGAAAAGATAAATGAATTGAAAATTGGCAATATATATGATATTCTTGTTGAAGGATATGATGGAGAAGATTACCGTGGAAGAAGCTATGAAATGGCTCCGGAAATAGATGCAGAAGTATTTTTTAAATGCAGCGATAATCTTGAAATAGGTACTTTTGTTAAAGTAAAAATAACAAAAAGTATGGATTATGATTTATTAGGAGTTGTGGTTGATGAATCTTGCAAATAAACTAACTTTGATCAGAATAGTATTAGTTCCTATATTTTTGGTATTTATTGCTGGTAAAGAAATAATACCGTACAGCAGTACAATTGCAACAGCAATATTCATTCTAGCATCTGTAACAGATAAGCTTGATGGATATATAGCCAGAAGTAGAAATCAAATCACTAATTTTGGTAAGTTTATGGATCCTTTGGCTGATAAGCTGCTTGTAACTGCAGCACTTATATCTTTGGTGGAATTACATATAGTTCCTGCATGGGCCGCTGTTATTATAATTGCACGTGAATTTGCAGTTTCAGGATTAAGATCTATAGCAGCATCACAGGGAAAAGTAATTGCTGCAAGCTGGTGGGGAAAAATAAAAACAGTTATACAGATAATAGCAATAATATTATTGTTATTAAAAGTTAATATTGGTGACTTTGATTACTTAACAAAACTTGTAAGCAGTAATCAGATGTGGAGACAATTCTTTGATGTTGTTCCATCAATAATGCTTATGGCAGCTGTAATAATAACAATAATTTCAGGATATGAATACTTTAAACATAATAAGGAAGCATTATCTACAGATAAGTAGAAATTTTTTATTAAACTGTTTAAAAATAATTATAATTGGATATACTTAAGATAATTCCTTCTTTTATTTATAAATTTAAGAAGGAATTTTTCATAGAATAATTGTTGACTATGAATGATAATTATTCTATAATTTATATATAGAACATAAGTTCGACGAGAGGATGGTAGGATTATGGCAAAGATAGATGCAGATAAGCTAAAGGCAATTGAAAGTGCGATGAGCAGTATAGAAAAGCAATTTGGTAAAGGGTCAGTTATGAAATTAGGTGACCATAACGTAATGAATATGGATGCTATATCAACTGGATGCCTTGATTTAGACATAGCTCTTGGAATTGGTGGAGTTCCTAAAGGAAGAATTATTGAAATATATGGGCCAGAAAGTTCAGGTAAAACAACTGTAGCTCTTAGTATAGCAGCACAGGCACAGAAAAAAGGCGGTGCAGTAGGTTATATAGATGCTGAACATGCGTTAGATCCTAGTTATGCACAAAAAATTGGTGTAGATGTTGAAAGTTTAATAATCTCTCAGCCAGATACAGGAGAGCAGGGACTTGAAATAGCTGAAGCATTAGTTCGTTCAGGAGCTATTGATGTTTTAGTTGTTGACTCTGTTGCAGCATTAGTTCCTAAGGCAGAAATTGAGGGTGAAATGGGAGATTCACATATAGGTCTTCAAGCAAGATTAATGTCTCAGGCATTAAGAAAACTTGCAGGTACTATTAATAAAACTAATTGTGTAGCAATATTTATTAATCAGTTAAGAGAAAAAGTAGGAGTAATGTTTGGTTCTCCTGAAACAACAACAGGTGGTAGAGCTTTAAAATTCTATGCTTCAGTAAGACTTGATATACGTAGAATTGATTCTATAAAACAGGGTGATGCTATAATAGGTAACAGAACTAGAGTTAAGATTATGAAGAACAAAGTTGCACCACCTTTTAAACAAGCGGAATTTGATATAATGTATAATGAAGGAATATCAAGAACTGGTAATATACTTGATGTTGGTGTTAAGGAAGAAATAGTTCAAAAAAGTGGAGCATGGTTCTCATATGGTGATATAAGATTAGGCCAAGGTAGAGAAAACTCAAAGATATACTTAAAGGATAATCCAGAAGTAGCTCTTGAAATAGAAAATCAGATAAGAGCTAAATATAACTTACCATTAGCAGAATCTGCTCCAGTAGAAGCACAAAGTGAAGGTGCTTCTGATATAGCAGAAGATGATAATAGTGAAAAATAATAATAAATATTAAAGAAAATATTTAATGTATTTTTTGAAAAAAATACAAAAAATAGCTGCGCACATACTAATTAATGTGTGTAGCTATTTTTAGAATAGCCAAGTATAAAAAAGGATAATGGAGTAAATAAGCATTATATGGGCAAACTTGACATATTTTTATTTTTAATATAGAATAAAAAGGAATACTGGTTTGCCATATTCCAAGTGCAGTGAGAAGAGTATGACACCTACTTACTTTCTTATTAAGATAGATGAGAAATATTAAATTAGGAGGTGTTTAAGTGGAACTAGCGTTAATGATATTGGCTGATATAGTTATATTAGCGGTATTAGGAATAGTGGTTTATAAGTCGGTTCAAAATACTACAAAAAGTAAAGTAGAATCACTTGAAAATGAAGCAAAAGAAGTTTTAAAAAGAGCTGAAAGAGATGCAGAATCCAAGAAAAAGGAGGCAATTCTTGAAGCTAAGGAAGAACTTCATAGATTAAGAAATGATTTTGATAAAGAATCTCGTGAAAGAAGAAATGAGATTCAAAGGCTTGAAAGAAGAGTAATTCAAAGAGAAGAAGCCCTTGATAAAAAAGGTGAACTTCTAGAAAACAAAGAGCAAACGATTAATGAAAAAATGCTTGAATTGGATCAAGTAGAAGCAAAAGTACAGGAACTTTATGATGAAAGAAAAGCAGAACTTGAAAGAGTTTCAGCCCTTTCTAGTGAAGAAGCTCGTGAGATTCTTTTAGATGAAACTAGAAAAGAGATTACACATGATGCTGCTTTAATGATTAAAGAAATCGAAAGCAAGGCAAAAGAAGAAGCAGATAAGAGAGCTAGAGAAATTATTACTACTGCAATTCAAAGATGCGCAGCAGATCATGTATCAGAGACAACTGTACACGTTGTGGCTCTACCAAATGATGAAATGAAAGGTAGAATTATAGGTAGAGAAGGTAGAAACATTAGAACACTAGAAACATTAACAGGAGTTGATTTAATTATAGATGATACTCCAGAAGCAGTCATTTTATCAAGTTTTGATCCTATTAGAAGAGAAGTTGCTAGAATGGCACTAGAAAAGTTAATAGTGGATGGCAGAATACATCCAGCAAGAATCGAAGAGATGGTTGAAAGAGCAACTAAGGATGTTGAAAATAGTATTAAAGAAGAAGGGGAACAAGCGGCCCTTGAAACTAGCATACATGGATTACATCCTGAACTTATAAGACTTCTTGGTAGATTAAAATATAGAACTAGTTATGGTCAGAATGTTTTAAAGCACTCCATAGAAGTTTCATATTTAGCTGGTTTAATGGCTTCAGAGCTAGGTTTAGATGTTACTCTAGCTAAGAGAGCCGGATTACTGCATGATATAGGTAAAGCTATAGATCAAGAGCAGGAAGGTCCTCATGCATTAATAGGAGGGGATCTTGCAAAGAAATATCATGAATCACCATTAGTAGTTAATGCAATAGCTGCCCATCATTCAGATGTAGAAATGCAGTCTCTGGAAGCAGTTTTAGTTCAAGCAGCAGATGCAATATCAGCAGCTAGACCAGGTGCAAGAAGAGAAACATTGGAAGCATACATTAAGAGATTGGAAAAATTAGAGGAAATTGCAAATTCTTATGAAGGTGTAGAAAAGTCATATGCCATTCAAGCTGGTAGAGAGATTAGAATTATGGTAAAACCAGAAAAAGTTGACGATGTTGGTACAATTGAATTAGCACATAATTTAGTTAAGAGCGTCGAAGAGCAACTTGAATATCCAGGACAAATTAAGATTAATGTTATAAGAGAAACTAGAGCAGTAGATTTTGCAAAGTAGATTATAGAGGTAAAGTATATTTTGAAATTCAAAATATACTTTACTTTTTTAGTATAGAAGATAATATTTATAGAAAAATTGTCTATTAAATGTAAAATAAAAAATGTATAAATAGAGGAATTTTAACCTATATATAGAATATAAATAGTGTAAACGATTAATATGAGTTCTAGGAGGAATAACAAAAATGGAAGTATTAAAGGTATCGGCAAAATCAAACCCAAATTCGGTAGCAGGAGCGTTAGCTGCAATAATAAAAGAGCAGAATATTGTAGAAATACAGGCAATTGGTGCAGGTGCAATAAATCAGGCTGTTAAGGCAATAGCAATAGCAAGAGGATTTGTCGCACCAAGCGGAAAGGATATTATATGCATTCCTGCTTTTACTGATATAGAAATAGAGGGAGAAGAAAGAACTGCTATAAAATTAATAGTACAACCTAGATAATTATGATTTTTAAGGAATTTAAATAAATTTTGAGTTGAAATTATCAATAAAAACGTTTATACTATAAGAGTTAAATGCTATATTTATTAATTTTTTTGTAAAGAGGTGTATGCAATGATAGAAAAAGAAGTTGTTGTTAAAAACGGTTCAGGTCTTCACGCTAGACCAGCTACATTATTAGTTAAAAAAGCTTCATCATTCAAGTCAGACGTTAGCATAGAATACAATGGTAAAAAGGCTAATGTTAAGAGCTTAATTGGAGTTTTATCTTTAGCTGTAACTAAAGATGCTACTATAAAAGTTGTAGCTTCAGGTGATGACGAAGCTTTAGCAGTAGAAGAAATTGTAAAATTAGTTGAAAACTTAGAAGACTAATTTATATAGTTTTAAAGGTTCCATATTTATAAATATGGAACCTTTTCTACATATACTAAAATATTCCAAATTAATCATCGAGAGTAAAAATACCACATCGAAAAAGTAAGAAAATTAAATTTACAGCAGCTGCGCATACTAATATATATATAGTTTTTTCTATCTGAGGAATGCCTATAGAGATAATCTGAAATAAATTAATATCAAAGAGTCCTGCAAGGCTCAAGTCAAAGGAGCCAATTAAAACTATTAAAAAAGATAACTTATCAAACAAATTTAATTTACACACAGCATTTAACTCCCTTCTTAACAATAAATTAGCTGTTTATATATTATATGTATGAAGTGAACAATAATAACAAAAAGTTGAATTTATTAAATAAAACTATAAAATAACTTTGTAAAAAATAATAATAAATTACACAAAAATTTATAAAATGTGGTATAATACGAATGATGAAATTAAAATGACAAAATATATTCGTGTGGAGGTTTTTAAATGAGAAACTTATATAGTACACCTTTAAATTCTAGATATGCATCTAAAGAAATGAGTTATATTTTTTCAGATGATATGAAGTTTTCAACTTGGAGAAAGCTATGGGTTGCTCTAGCAGAAGGTGAAAAAGAACTTGGATTAAACATAACTGATGAGCAGATTAAAGAATTAAAGGAACATATTAACGACATAAATTATGATGAAGCAGCTAAAAGAGAAAAAGAAGTTAGACATGATGTTATGAGCCATGTATATGCATATGGTTTACAATGTCCCAATGCAAAAGGAATAATCCATTTAGGAGCAACATCATGTTACGTTGGAGATAATACAGATATAATAATTATGAGAGATGCTTTAAATTTAATTAAGAACAAAATAGTTACTGTATTAAATCATTTAAAGAATTTTGCAATAGAATATAAAGATATGCCAACATTAGGCTTTACACATTTCCAACCTGCACAATTAACTACAGTTGGTAAGAGAGCTACTCTTTGGATGCAGGATTTAGTTATGGATGTAGAAAATATTGATTTCCTATTATCTAAATTAAAACTTAGAGGAGTTAAAGGTACAACAGGAACTCAAGCAAGTTTTATGGAATTATTTGATGGTGATGAAAGCAAAGTAAAAGCTTTAGATAAAATAGTAGCTGAAAAAATGGGATTTGAAAAGAGCTTTGGAGTTACTGGACAGACATATCCAAGAAAACTTGATTCAATAGTATTAAATACATTATCAGAAGTTGCACAAAGTGCTTATAAATTCAGCAATGATTTAAGATTACTTCAGAGTATGAAAGAAATGGAAGAACCATTTGAAAAGCATCAAATAGGATCTTCAGCAATGGCTTATAAGAGAAATCCTATGAGAAGTGAGAGAATAAGTGCTTTAGCAAGATATGTTATCGTAGATTCATTAAACCCAGCAATAACTGCAGGTACTCAATGGTTTGAAAGAACATTAGATGATTCTGCTAATAAGAGATTATCTGTTGCAGAAGGTTTCTTAGCATTAGATGGAGTACTTAACTTATACATAAATATTGCAGAAAACATGGTAGTATATGATAAAGTAATAGCAGCTCATGTACAAAGAGAATTACCATTCATGGCTACAGAAAATATAATGATGGAAGCAGTTAAGAGAGGTAAAGACAGACAAGAATTACATGAAAAAATCAGAGTTCATTCAATGGCTGCTGCTCAAAGAGTTAAGGGTGAAGGGCTAGATAATGATTTAATTGATAGAATTATTAATGATGATTCTTTTGGTCTTACAAAAGAAGAAATATTAGCAGTAATAGATCCAGCTAAATTTGTTGGAAGAGCTCCAAGTCAGGTAACAGAGTTTATTGAAGAATATGTAAATCCAATAATAGATGAAAATCAGGAAGCTTTAAAAATAAAGAGTGAAATAACAGTTTAATTCTATATATGTAAAATTTAATAGATTTTTAAATAAAAAACAGGTATTTTGACTAAAAAATGTTAAGATACCTGTTTTTTTATACGATATAAAAAGAGGAGGGTTAATAGATATTGAGTCCTCGTATTTTAGGATATAGTACGGGATATATCTGGCTTAAGGGGTAGTTTAATTTATTATAAGAATGGCAGCAGTATAACAATTCTCCATTTAAGAGCCGATAAGTAATAAAACCAGTATGAAAAAAACGGCCAATTTTTGGCATGCTGAATTGAATTAATGTACCCCTAGAAAAATTATTATTGTCTATTTTATATGCAAGTTTATTATATATTAAATAAGAATAGAGTTCTTCAACACGAAGCCAGGCATTAGAGTATGGCTTCCATGTAGAAGATGTATTAAGTCCTCCAGCATGAAGGATTTGTGAGGCAAAATTAGTGCAGTCTCCACCTATCTTATCATAAGAAATATAGTCTGGATTTGAAGATAGTGCAAAAGTTTCAGCATAATTGCAAGCAGCTTCAATGTCAAATCTGCTTCTATCTTTTGATTTTCTATTAGAAAAATGATAAGATAAAGATTGCAGTTTATCATATAATGAAGTAATTAATTTTATATTATAATCCCATGGATTATTAAGTTTTAATGGAATAAAATCAGCAATAAAATCTAAACCATTTTTATATAAAGAATAGTACATATAAGGATTTTCTTCTTTTGAAATTAAATTATATATTTTAATATTTTCATTAGCAGAGTATCCTGCAATAAGAATATAATCATCAATTATTGCAGATTCAATATTATTGTGAATTGGATCTAACATAAAAGAACTTTTAATAGAAAATTTTATTTTTAAGAGATCGGAAGTCTGTTCAATTATTTTATATTTGAAAGAAAGTTTAAAATCATTTATAATTAATTTGTTTTTTTTATTCCACTGTAATTTAAAATTGATTTTTGATTGTAATTGATAAAAAAGATTAGTATCTACAAAATACGATAAGTCAGGTGGAGAATTCATAGCTGAATACGGGAAATAAATAAAATTACATAAATCATATAGATTTTTTCTTAACAAGCTGAATCCCTTCAATTATATTATTACAATTATATATATTTTTATTAACTACACTATATTCTTATATGAATTAATAAGTAGATATAGCTGTATGTTATATGTTATAATTGCATAGTGGTAAAAATCGTACAAACATATAGTGTTTTACAGAATATTATATTATGAATAAAAACATATTTGATGAATTGAAAAATTATCAAATATATTAACATTTTAAAAAAGGAGCTATCAAAAGCAATGCAGGAATTATCTAACGTATTAGCTGGCAAGTATGAAGAGGTAGTTGAAAAGATAAGCAGCTTTTCAAATGAACATCTTAATGATGGATATAAAAGTATTTGCATAGACGCTACAAAAGCATTATTTTCAAACAATCAGGAGCAAGTTAAAAAGGGAAAAAGCTCTTCATGGGCAGCTGGAATTGTACACGCTATAGGAACTGTGAATAATTTATTTGATGCAAAAAGCAAGCCATATATAAAAGCACTGGATTTATATAAGGAATTTGGTGTAAGCAGCAGTACTGGCTCATCTAAATCAAAAGAAATAAGAAATTTATTAGCATTAGATGAAAACAGTGAACAATGGATTGTTAGAAAAAATGAAGAAACAGTTGAAAGTACAGAATCATCAGCTCAAAATGAAGCAGCAGTAACAGCACAACAAGTAGAAGATAAAAATAATAATTCAGATGAGTTCAAATTTGCTGTCAAAAGAAATTTTGTGGTAGCACAAAAGATAGTAAATAAAGCATGGAGCGAAAAGAATTATAAAAGTAAGGCTAAGTATGCAAAAGAGGCTTTAAGCATATATGAAGATTGTCCGGATGCATATATTATTTTATCAAAAGATATCAGTTTAAATAATGATGAAAAGAAAGCATTATTAGAAAAGGCTGTTCAATCAGCTGAAAATGTTTTAGGAATAACTGAATTAAAGGATACAGATCCAAGAATATTTAAATTACCAGTTGCAGAATTATTCTTTGGTGCAAAATATACTTTAGCACTTCATTTATGGGAAATGAAAGAAAGAGATGAAGCTATCAAAAATTTAAATGATGTATTAGTATATAATAAAAAAGATAGTTTCTTAGCTAGAGGATTTCTTACAAGCTGGCTTTTAATTGAGGGCAGACTTGAAGAAGCAGAAGAAATATTATCAAGATGTGAACATGATTATTTACTTGATACTATTTATAATAGAGCAGCGCTTCTATTTAAAACTGGCAAAATGAAAGAAGCAGAGAGTGCTTTAAGAAGAGCATATAGAAGAAATCCATTTGTTATGGATTATTTATTAGGAGCAAAAGCTGTTAAAGATGTTAAAGTAGCTGTAAGACCAGGAAGCTCTGAAGAAGCCATGAGATATGCTAAATTAGGCGTAGAAGTATGGAAAGGTTCAGAAATGGTAGAATGGCTGAAATCAAAGAAAAAAGATTTTCAAATGTTAAATTTTTAAACATAAATGCTTGACAAGTATTGGAAAAAGATATAATATAAAACTGTAAACTTAATAATTAGTCTTCAGGGCGAGGTGGAATTCCTCACTGGCGGTATAGCCCGCGAGCTGATGTGTATCAGCAGATTCGGTGAAACTCCGAGGCCGACAGTATAGTCTGGATAAAAGAAGAACAATATCTACATATGTTTTATATTATATAAAAAATATATTTGATTTGTATTCAAGTCCTGAACTTTTGTTCAGGACTTTTTTGCATAAATATAAAAATGAGATATATTATATAAATGTAATTAAATTAAAAATATGTATTTATAAAAATAAGATGTAAAACCCTGAAGAAAAATAAAACTTTGGGGTTTTATTTATTATAAATTTAATAGATGAAAATAGAGGATTGAATTTCAAAAGAAGATTTTTACAAATGCTCATAATTAGTAAAAATATCAGTTTAATAAGCGGGGTGGTAACATGGATGAATTTTATATGAAAAAAGCATTAGAACTTGCTAAAAAAGGTGCAGGAATGGTAAATCCTAATCCAATGGTTGGAGCTGTTATAGTAAAAAATAACAGAATTATAGGTGAAGGCTTTCATGAGGAATATGGAAAAAATCATGCTGAGAGAAATGCAGTGAAAAATGCAACAGAAGAAGTAGAAGGCAGCACTATATATGTAACGCTAGAACCGTGTGCCCATTATGGAAAAACTCCTCCTTGTGTTGATTTACTCATAGAAAAGAAATTCAAAAGAGTAGTAATAGGAATGTCAGATCCTAATCCTTTAGTAGCAGGCAAGAGTATAGACAAGCTGAGGAAAAATAATATAGATGTAACAGCAGGGGTATTAGAAAAAGAGTGCAGAAATCTTAATGAAGTATTTATAAAATATATAACGACTAAGATTCCTTTTGTAGTTATGAAGGCAGGTATTTCTATAGATGGCAAGATAGCTACATACACTGGAAAATCACAATGGATCACAAGTGAACAGTCGAGAATGGATAGTCATGAGCTTAGAAATAGATTGTATGGAATCATGGTTGGAATAAATACGGTAATAAGTGATGATCCAAGTCTTACGTATAGGGGAAGTAAAAAAGGAAGAGATCCTGTAAGGATTATTGTAGACAGTAATCTTAGAATTCCCCTAGAAAGCAGGGTTGTTAAAAATAACGAAGGAAAGACAATAGTAGCATCAATAAAAGGTGCAGATATAAAGAAAAAAACAGAGTTAGAAAAGCTTGGAGTAAAAGTTATAGAAACTGAATCATTAAATAACAGAGTAGATTTGAAAGATTTAATGAAAAAGTTAGGACAAGAAAAAATTGATTCTATACTTTTAGAAGGAGGTGGAACACTTAATTTTTCAGCACTAGAGCAGAAAATTGTAGATAAAGTGAGATTTTATATAGCACCAAAGATAATCGGTGGAGAAAAAAGCAGAAGCAGTATAGGTGGCAAGGGATTTCCAACACTAGAGGAATGTGTACATCTTACAGATGTATCATATAAACAGATCGGAAACGAAATGATGGTAGAAGGATATGTTACAAAGGAGTGAATGTAGTGTTTACAGGGATAATAGAAGAAGTTGGAGTATTAAAGGAAATATCGATTGGAAGTGGTTTTGGAAATATTGAAATCATCTGTGAAAAGGTCTTAAAAGAAACAAAGATAGGAGATAGTATAGCAGTAAATGGTGTATGTCTTACTGTAAATAGAATAAATAATAACTCTTTTGTAGCAGATATTATGGGGGAGACTCTTGAGAGAACTAATTTAGGACAGTTAAAGGCTGGACATAATGTGAATTTAGAAAGGGCACTAAGATTAAGTGACAGACTAGGAGGACATATTGTAAGCGGTCATATTGATGGTACAGGGAGAGTAGTTTCTGTGGATAAAAAAGATGATGGAACATGGTTTTCAATAAATGCAGGAAAAGAGATATTAAAATATATAATTCCTAAAGGCTCAATAACAATTGATGGTATAAGTCTTACAGTTGCTTACGTTGATGCTGAACTATTTAAAGTGTCTATAATACCACATACCCTTGAAAATACAATACTGAAAAATAAAACTGAAGGATCAAAAGTGAATCTTGAAAATGACTTAGTAGGAAAGTATGTTGAGAAACTATTAAAAACTGATAATGAAAGTAATAAAACAGAAGAAAGCAGAATAACATTAGATTTTTTAAGGACAAATGGCTTTTAGCAGTCAAAGGAAATAATAAATTGGATTGTTAATAATAAGCAATTAAGTAAATATAAATTTGTGTAAGAAATGGGGAATAAAAAATGAATTTCAGTAAAATAAATGAAGCTGTAGAAGATTTAAAAAAAGGAAAAATGATAATAGTTGTAGATGACGAAGGAAGAGAAAATGAAGGAGATTTAGTTATTCCAGCAGAAATTGCAACAGGAGAGCATATAAACTTTATGATTAAATATGCAAGAGGCCTTGTATGTGTGCCTGTTGAAGAAGAATTAGCAGATAAATTAAAACTTAATCCGATGGTTGAGAAAAATACTGATAATCATGAGACAGCTTTTACTGTATCAGTTGATCATATTGATACAGAAACAGGAATATCTGCTTTTGAAAGGGCATATACAATACAAAAGCTTGTTACAAGCAAAGATCCTTTAGAATTCAGAAGACCAGGTCATATTTTCCCACTTATAGCTAAGAAGAAAGGAGTCCTAGAAAGAACAGGACACACAGAAGCAAGTGTTGATTTGGCAAAAATTGCAGGTTATAAAGGTGCTGCTGTTATCTGTGAAATAGTAAAAGATGATGGAACTATGGCAAGAAGAGAAGATTTATTTAAATTTGCTTCTGAACATAATTTAAAGATAGTTACTGTAGAAGATTTGAAAAAGTACAGGCTTGAAAATGAAAGCAGCGTAACAAAAGAAACAGAAGCAAATCTTCCAACAAAATATGGAGAATTCAGAATAGCTGCTTTTAAGGAAAATAATAGTGACAAATGTCATCTTGCATTGATTAAAGGAGATATAAAGACAAAAGATGATGTACTTGTAAGGATTCATTCAGAATGTCTTACTGGGGATGCACTTGGATCAAGAAAATGTGATTGCGGTGAGCAGTATGAAGCTTCAATGAAAATGATAGCAGAAGAGGGATGCGGAATACTTCTTTATATGAGACAGGAAGGAAGAGGCATAGGATTGTTGAACAAGCTTAAGGCATATGCACTTCAAGACAAAGGATTTGATACAGTTGATGCTAACAGAGAACTTGGATTTAAAGATGATTTAAGAGATTATAAAGCAAGTGCTGATATGCTTAAGGAACTTGGAGTCAAGAAGGTCAGATTAATAACAAATAATCCAGCAAAAATAGAGGGCATTGTAAAGTATGGAATAGAAGTTACAGAAAGGATTCCTATAGAAATGAATGCTAATAAATATGATCTTGGGTATCTTAAAACCAAAAAGAAAAGAATGAGACATTTATTAAATGTATAGATTAAAATTTATTAATTATAGATAAAAACTTTAAATATTAAAATAAGACTTATTTTTAGGAGGAAAACAAAATGAATACATTTGAAGGAAAATTAGTAGCAGAAGGATTAAAATTTGGAATAGTAGTTGGAAGATTTAATGAATTTATAGGAGGAAAGCTTTTAGATGGAGCTTTAGATGGATTAAAAAGACATGGAGTAAAAGAAGAAGATATAGATGTTGCCTGGGTGCCAGGAGCATTTGAAATACCTCTTATAGCAAAGAAAATGGCTAAAAATGATAAGTATGATGGCATTATATGTCTTGGGGCTGTAATTAAGGGATCGACTTCTCATTATGACTATGTATGCAGCGAAGTTTCAAAGGGAATTGCAAGTGTATCACTTGAAACTGAAAAGCCAGTATTATTTGGAGTATTAACAACAAATAATATTGAGCAGGCAATTGAAAGAGCTGGAACTAAAGCAGGAAATAAAGGATATGAATGTGCAGTATCAGCAATAGAAATGGCTAATTTAATAAGAACTCTTTAAGATATTTTTTTAAATCCTAGACTATGTTTTAAATTAATGTAGTATATGATTATTATAAAGTGTACAAATATCTTCTGTACACTTTATAGTAATCTATTTAAATATTTTCTTCAAAAAGTATCTTTTATGACCTTCTGGACACTCATCCAATACTCCAAATACTTCGTATCCATGCTTAATATAAAAATCTTTTGCTTGGAAGTCAAAAGTATCTAAGTGAATTAGATGACATCCTTTTTCTGTTGCAATGCTTTCAATTTCATTTAATAATCTTGAACCTAATCCATGTTTTCTATATTCTTCGCTAACCCATAAAACATCTATGTATAGACAATTCCAACAATACATTTC
>JBJEJM010000160.1:0-3767 GCA_051878075.1 Clostridium sp.
TAATATTTTTATTTAAATTCATATGCTTAATAATATATAAAATATTAATATCAATTGAATCTAAATAAATATATTTTTAATAAATCTCAAATTACAAAACATTTGAGATTTATTTTCTGCATAAAAAAAGAGCTTTGCACTAATTTGATTTTTAGTGCAACAGCTCCATTAATAATAAAAGCATTATTTACATGTTATTCGTTGATCAAAGCTTCTTTACCTGTAGCTCCTGTTCTTATCTTAACTACATCTTTAACATCATAAACAAAAATCTTACCATCTCCAATTTCTCCTGTTCTCAAAACCTTTGTTGCTACATCAATGACTTTTTGAACTGGAACTTCACAGACTATTATTTCTATTTTAATTTTGGGTAATAATTTAAGTTCCATTGGAACTCCTCTATAATATTGTATATCTCCCTTTTGAGTACCACATCCTAATACCTGACTTACAGTCATACCCATAACTCCAATTTCATTAAGAGCTGTCTTAAGTTCTTCAAAATTGCTTTTTCTAGTAATAATCTCTATTTTACTAATACTATCTGACATACTAAATCCCCCAATTCCTTACAGCAGCAGTTAATAGCTTCTGATTTATAAACATATTATAACTTAATATTTCAAAATACTTCTAATTTAATTCATGATTAATCAAATATATTTTAACTGCTGGCTGCTTAAATAACCTATAAATTTAAATCTATACTTTGGAAATCTGCATAACTGCTTTCAAGTCCATGTTCCTCTATATCAAGACCTCTAATTTCTTCTTCTCTTGTTACCCTTAATCCAACTGTAGCCTTAATTACTCTGAATAGTATAGTAGCTGTTGCTATTGACCAGATTGCTACTACCATAACCCCTAAGCATTGAACTCCAAAGAATTTAAATCCTCCACCATAAAATAATCCGCCATCAACTGCAAATGCTCCAGTTAAGATTGTTCCTAAAACACCATTTATACAGTGGACTCCAACTGCACCAACTGGATCATCAACTTTTAATACTTTATCTACAAACTCAATTCCATAAACCATAGCAAATGCTGAAGCAATACCTATAAATACTGAACCTCCTGGAGAAACCACATCACATCCAGCTGTAATAGCTACTAACCCTGCTAATACACCATTTAAAGTTAAGCTGACATCAGGTTTTCCATACTTAACCCATGTTAAAAGCATTGTAACAGTTGCAGCAGCTGCTGCTGCTAAATTTGTTGTAATAAATACTCTTGAACTTAATTCTAATGCACCTTCACCTGTAATACTTAAACTAGATGCTGGATTAAATCCAAACCAACCCATCCATAAAATGAATACTCCTAGTGCACCAAGAGTTAAACTATGTCCTAGTATCGCATTTGATTTTCCATCCTTAGTATACTTACCAATTCTAGGTCCAAGTATTGAAGCACCAACTAATGCACACCATCCACCTACTGAGTGCACTGCTGTTGATCCAGCAAAATCATGGAATCCTAATTGAGCTAACCATCCATTCCCCCAGATCCAATGACCTGAAATAGGATAAATAACCGCACTGATAACTGCACTATATATACAATAAGATGAGAATTTAGTTCTTTCTGCCATTGCACCAGAAACTATTGTTGCTGATGTTGCACAAAACACTGTCTGGAAAAATAAAAGTGCATAATGATTAATTCCAGTAGCAGCATTTTCTGCTGTCCCATCTGCAAAAAATCCTGGAATACCAATAATTCCTGCTACATCTTTACCAAACATTATTCCGAATCCTAAAATCCAATATATAAGTGAACCTAATGCAAAATCCATTAAATTTTTCATGATAATATTACCTGCATTTTTAGATCTAGTAAAACCTGTCTCAACCATTGCGAAACCAGCCTGCATCCAGAATACTAAAATTCCTCCAACCAATACCCATAAGGTATCTATAGCCATATTTGTATCCATATTAAATCCCCCTTACAAAAAATGTACAATGAATTCATACTTTTATTTATACATATTTTGATAAATTAAATATAAAAATTGCGAACAGCCATTGTCCATAATTAATAATAATTGCAAATAAATTACTATCACCTATAAATTCTGCAGAAAATTACTTTGGATAATAAAAAACGAAGTCATAGAAAGCTCATACTTTCATGACTTCGTTGTCAAAACTTATTTAATTTATACTTTAATTATAACTACCACTTTCTTCCTTGTCAATATAAATCTGAAATATTTTTTTCTCGAAAATGTTAACATTGATTATTTTTTATTCAAATTTATTTAAAATATAATTACACATAATTAATATTTATCTTCAGCTTGTATTTACGTTTTTAACAGTTTTAAGACAATTTATTCTACATAAGCTCAAAATTAAAACTCCTTATATACTCTGTTATTTATAGTAAATTTTAAATTATAATTCATTTGTTTCTAATAAATTCCTTGAACATTATTAGATAAATTGCTACAATTTATATGTAAATTAATTTTAATACATATAAAAATTGGGGGCTATAGACATGAATACAATAGTAACTAAATTTGGTGGAAGCTCGCTGGCAGACGCTAATCAGTTCAAAAAAGTAAAAGAGATAATCAATGCTGATAAAGCAAGAAAATATGTTGTACCATCAGCACCTGGAAAAAGAAATCCAAAAGATTCAAAAGTAACTGACCTTTTATATATTTGTCATTCTCACATTTCTGTTGGAATATCTTTAGATGATGTTTTTGCTTTAATAAAAGATAGATATTTAGGAATAATCAATGATTTAGGTTTAGACTTTGATATTTCTGACTATTTAGCAACAATAAAAAAGGATCTTGAAGATGGTGCTTCTAAAGATTATGCTGCAAGCCGTGGTGAATACTTAAACGGATTAATCTTAGCAAAATACCTTGGTTTTGAATTTGTTGATGCTAAAGATGTTATTATCTTTAATGCAGATGGGGCATTAGATATGGAAGCAACTGATACAGCATTAAGAGAAAAGTTATCAAATACTCCAAATGCTGTCATTCCAGGTTTTTATGGATCTGATAAAGATGGTAACATAGTTACATTTTCCAGGGGCGGTTCAGATGTAACTGGTGCATTAGTTGCAGCAAGCATAGCTGCAGATCTTTATGAAAACTGGACAGACGTTTCAGGATTCTTAATGGCAGATCCAAGAATTGTTGAAAATCCAAAACCAATAAACAGAATTACTTACTCAGAACTTAGAGAATTATCATATATGGGAGCTTCAGTATTACATGAAGATGCTATATTCCCAGTAAGAAGAACTGGAATTCCAATAAATATCAAAAATACAAACAGACCTCAGGACGAAGGTACATTCATAGTTCAAAATTCTGACTGTGCAGACAATCCCAATATTGTAACTGGTATTGCAGGAAAGAAAGATTTTACTGTAATTTCAATTACCAAAGCTTCATTAAACTCAGAATTAGGATTCTGTAGAAAACTATTATCAGTTTTAGAACAAAACAATATTTCATTTGAAAACATGCCATCAGGAATCGATACAGTATGTCTTGTAATTTCTGATTCACAATTAAAAAATAAAACTCAGCTTGTAGTTGATGAAATAAAGAGAGCATGTAATCCTGATACAATTGATGTTCATCCAGGAATGGCAATGATTGCAACTGTTGGACGTGGTATGACTAAAAAGACAGGAACTGCTGCAAGAATATTCTCAGCACTTTCAAAAGCTGAAATTAATATAAGAATGATTGACCAGGGTTCTAGTGAAATGAATATTTTAGT
>JBJEJM010000161.1:0-11314 GCA_051878075.1 Clostridium sp.
CAGGCTGGATAAATAAAAAAAGAAAATTTTCTGCCCTTGGATATAATATTAAGGGGAGAACTGTTACATTAAAAGAAAAATATAATGGAGAAATAAATTCTAATTGTAATTCAAGCAAAAAACAAAATAAAAGAAAAATAAAAGAAGTAAAAAAATATGCTGTAACACATAATATGCAGTATGCTTATAATTGGCTTGCTTTTGATTTATTTAATCTTGAGTGTGGAAATATGCGCATGAAACTAAATAAAATTGCTGCTGAAACTAACGTAACAGATAAGAGCATAAAGGATATGAATGGAGTTTCAGCAGAAGCTGATAAAGTAAAATATATAGATTTAAATAGAAAAGTATGTCATGAATTAATTACTGATTTTTATGAGAGCGGTGAAATTTACACATCTGATGATAATTTTAAGGAAAAAGTTGAAGATGTTGTAAATATACCCGTTTTTAATGAAATTGCAGCAGGTAGTCCTATTCTTATGAATGATGAAATTGAATACAGCTGTAATCTTCCTAAGGAATGGGTAAGAAGCAGCAAGGATCTTTTTATATTAAAAATCAAAGGTGATTCTATGGTGAATAAAAATATAAATGATGGAGATCATGTGCTTATAAATAAGGGAAGATATCCATCAAATAATGATATTGTAGCTGTAGAAATTGAAGGAGAAGCAACTTTAAAGACTCTTAAAATAAAAGGCAGAAAAATCATATTAAAACCTGAAAATGATAAATATGATCCAATAATCCTTGATGGAGGACAGGAATATAGTATTCTAGGTGTTGCTGTTGGAATATTGAAAAATTTTGCTTAGAATAAAATGAAGTTTAAAAATAATGCCTGAGCAGTTATAAATTTATTGCTCGGGTGTTTTGTTGTCTATAGATATAACTAAAATAATAAATATTTATTATTTTTAATATTATTTAAATTTAATATATAATAGAAATATGTATTAATGTATAACTGAGGTGAAATTTATGGGGTTAAATGCAAAGAGGACAGCTGTAGTATCGCTTAATGAAAGAATGGAATTAGATAAAAAAGGTGTAGGAATAGATCTTGAAGGAATTAGATTAACTGATTTATTAAAATCAGCAGATAAAAAAGAAATTAAACATAATAAGAAAAGCAGGAATGATTCACAGAGTAATGAAAATATAGATATAGATGAGTTAAATAAATATTATTGTGATGAAATTTCATGGCAGTCTGTAAATAATTTAAATCCTCCCTTTGATATAAATAACTGTGGACCTAATAAATTGAAAGCTGTGGAGAAATATGATAATTTTCAGCCTAATTTCATAGAAAGAATATTTAAATTTTTATGTGAGAAGAGAAAAAATAAAATTTTGAATGAGATAAGTAAAGCTGAAAAGATAGATGAAACAGTTTATAATAACTATAAAAATCTTCATCTTTTAAGTGAAAATATCATAAATGGAAATATAGATGCTTATTTTCAAGTAATTGATGAAATGAGGCCTTTTGATAAGCTTTTGGAATTAGGAAGTGAAATTTTAATTGGAACAAACGACAGCAGCTCAATTGAAGTGGAATTTAAAGCAAATTCAGAAAAAGTAATTTCAAAAGAGAAGTTTCAAAAAGAATTAAAAGAAAAGGATGATATTACATATTATGAATATGTAGAAAAATATGTATGCAGCAGTATTTTATTAATTGCGAGGAATATAATGAATATAATTCCAGTAGACAAGGTGATAGTACATGCAGTTGACAATTTATTTGATATTGATAAGGGAGTAAAAAATGATATAACAATATTATCAATTGTATTTGATAGGGAAAATTTAAATAAGCTTAATTTAAAAACTATTGATCCAGTTGATGCCCTGGATTATTTTATATGCAATATAAGACATCAGAAGACATCTGGATTTAAAAGTGTTGAAAGAATTACGCATTATTAATATTTTATGAGGTGATAAAAATTTTGATAAAAAAGGATTATACTAAAGAAATGGTTAGAAATTTAATATCCATAGTCAAGGAATGTGCTAGAGAAGGACGTTTTACTATTTCTCTTGAAGGAAACAAGCTTGAAAATATGCAATTTATTGAAGAATATAATGTAAATGAAGAAAAAATAATTGATATGTTAACTTTATTAAATGTGGAAGATTTCTGCTATGGTCTTGAAAATATGAAAGATGGAGTTATATATAATGATCTTTATGTATTTTGTCCCATAAGACAGCTTTACAATATAAAAGGAAAGAAAGAAACAGTTGATGTTTATATGAGATTTAATATTATAGAATCAGGTGAGAACAACTATAGAATGATTGTTTCATTGCATAAGAGAAATAAGCCTATTACATATATTTTTAAATAAAAACATTTCCAAAAGGGAGACAGAAAGACATGAAACAACGTGCATTTTGTGAATACTGCATGAAAGAACAGAACTATGTAGTAAAAAGAATGAGTAAAACAGCTGTATTAAATGATGAAGAGATTTCTTATGAAGGAAAAGAAAGTTACTGCAATGAATGTAAAAACGAGATATTTGTTAATAATGTATGCAGAGAAAATTTAAACAGTTTATATGGAGAATATAAGAGAAAACATAATTTGATTGAAAATAAAAAGATACAATTAATACTTAAAAAGTATGATATTTCAGAGGAAGGGCTTTCGATTGTTTTAGGGCTTTCAAAAGATGCAATAACTAGATATCTTAAAGGAGATATGGTTTCTGCTTATGATTCAGATGTATTGAATAAAGCATATGAAAGCATTCAATATTATTCAATTATGCTTCAGACAAATAAGGCAAGAATAAATCCAAATGAATATCTAAGGAGTTCAAGAGCAGTTAAGTTTCAGACAACATGTAAAAGAGTTGAAAAAAACATGGATGCAGTAATAAGGTATATTCTTACACGATATGATGATATAACACCTCTTATACTACAGAAGCTTTTATACTATGTTCAAGCTTTTTATTATGTGTTTACAGATCATTTTTTATTTGAAGAAGACTGTATAGCAGAAGCAAGGGGACCAGTGTTTGAGAGTGTAATGACAAGATATGAAATTTTTGGATTTGATATGATCAACAATGAAATATTAAATAATAAAAATTTAAATATTCAGGATATTGAAAAAAATATTGTTGAAGGTGTTTTGAAATTTTATGGATGCTATAGTGGAAAAATACTTGAAAAGATGGTTCAAAATGAAGCACCATGGATACTTACAAGAAAACAGATGATTGAAAAGAATAGAGAACAATCTGGAGAATGCGATGAAAATATTAATATCATAAAAAAAGAATTGATTTCTATATATTTTACGGGTGTAAAAGAAAAATACAGCATGATGAGTCTTCTTGATATGGAGAAATACAGCAGAGATATATTTAAAAATATATCATTTTAGATGCATAGGAAAATTTAAAGTATATATTTTTTAGGTGGATTATTAATAAACCATCGAATATAAATATATTAGAATAATTTTTAGGAGCAGTAATATGAATATGGATTTTCATGTTCATGGAATCCTCAGCAAAAAACTTAATTTCAATAAGGATTTATTTCTTCAGGGAATTGAATTTGCTAAGAATAATAAGCTTGATAGCTTCGTACTAAGTGAACATTTTAATGCAATAGATATAGATTCATCTTTTTCGTTTTTGGAAGGTAATTTCCCATATGATTATGAAAATGACAGATATGATGTAAATGGATTTTATGTATATCTTGGAATGGAAGTTGATGTGAAGTATGGAGGGCATGTTATTATTTCAGGGAAAAAAGAAAATATGTTTAAAATAAAGGATTATCTCAAAAACTTTAAGAAAAAAGCAGATTTTATTTATTTGAAGGATCTTCTTGATATGGCGGATGAATATGGATTCCTTAAAATAGGAAGTCATCCATATAGGGAAAAGCATAAGCTTTATCTTCAGTCTGATAAGTATTTACAGAGGCTTGATGCACTTGATTTGAATAGTAAAGATATTTATAAACGTGGACTTAAAACAGTAGAAAAGGAAGTTGCAGATTTAGCTGGAATGCTGAAGATAAATTATGTAACAGGAAGCGACAGCCATTATCCTATAATGCTTGGATGTGTAAGAACATCATTTAATGATAATATTAAGAGCATAAATGATATTAAAAATGCTATCAGACAGAATGATTTTAAACGTACAGTTTGTGATGATATTAATCTTAAAATATATACTGCAAAGGCTACAAAAAATTATATAAAGAAAAAGATTAAGGCAGAGAAATTAAAAGAAAATGAGATATCAAAAAATTAAAATAAGTTATTTTTAATATAGTAATTTTAAGCATAGAGTAATAAATATGGAGATGAAAGAAAAGTGTGCAGACTAAATAAAGATGAATTCATACTTTTAGATGAATTTATATATTTAGAATGGGAAGCATATGATAACGAAAGTATTAAAGAGCTGATATGTGAAATATTAAAAGATAATAATCTTAAGATACTTATTGATAAGATGAATAGCTGCGTAGTAACATCTACTGAAAAAGAGTGGAGAAGGACTTTAGAACAGATTCTAACCAAGCCTAATCTTCCAAACTTAAAAATAGCTCATGTTGAAAATCATAAGAGTGGTATGAGGACAGCAGTATTTAATGATGATGAAGAAAATACAATAGTTGTATTCAGAGGAACTACTACAATAAAAGAATGGGATGATAATGGTCAGGGTGCTTATGAATATGATACTGAGCAGCAGGTTTATGCTTTTAATTTTGTGAATAGATTGAAATCAAACAAAATAATAGTAACAGGTCATTCAAAAGGCGGAAATAAAGCTCAATATACAGCAATAAGATGTCCTAATGTAATAAAATGTGTATCTATAAATGGTCAGGGTTTTTCAAATGAATTTATTAGCAAGTACAAAAAGCTTATAGAAAAAAATAAATCAAAAATAATAGCAATAAATTCAAAATACGATTATGTGAATTGTCTGTTTAATTCTATTGCAGGAGAGAACCATTATATAAATACATCATTTCAATTCAATCCGCTTTTTTATCATAAAGGATGCATAATGCTCGATTATGATGGTAATTTGAGAGAGGAAACAAACAGGAGTATTTTTTCAAAAATAATAAATGATTTTTCAACATCGCTTGTATCGGATCTTCCAGATGAGTTAAAGAGTCTTACTATTGATGGATTTATAAGTGGAATTGAAGCAGTAATGTGTAAAGAAAAGTCAGCTGATAGAATAATAAAAGTGATAGGAAGTATCCTTATAATGATGACTTATGGAAAGTATTTTAAAATAAAAGAATCATTTGCAATAAGTTATATGATAATTCAGTTTATTGCAATTCCACTTCTTTTCTGGGCAGATTTCATAAATATAGAAGAAAATTATTCAAAGGAGCTTTTAAAAGAAGTATTGAATAAAATGGATAAGGGTGCCCAAGGAATATTAAAAAAGTTTAAATTAGTAGAGAATAGCAATAATTCATTAAGCAGAATATTATATGATAGATTTAGTATTTTTATGGATAAACTTCAGAGTGTTCAGGATAATCTATGAAATATTAATTAGAGATTAAAATAATTAAGTAAGTTCATGCAGAATTAACAAAATATTTAGTTGTTTTGAAAATTCTGCAGGAATTTAGGTATTAAATTTAACTATTTATAATAAAGTTAAAACTTGATTAAATTTATAGTAAACTTATGCTACAATAAAAAAAGAACAAGGAGATATTAGAAGGAGGAATACATATGAAAACTACAGTGTTATTAATAAGGCATGGGGAAACTGAATGGAATATACTTGGAAAGTTTCAAGGAACTACTGATATACCATTATCAGAAGAAGGATTGAGACAGGCAAGACTCTTAAATGATAGATTGAATGGTGATTTTGATTATATATATGCAAGTCCTTTAAAAAGAGCATATGAAACAGCAGAGACTATTTCAAAAGGGACTGGAAAAAATGTTCAAATTTTAGAAGGATTAAAGGAAATAAATTTTGGCAGATGGGAAGGACTTACAATAAAAAAAATTGCAGAAATGTACCCAGATGTATTTAAAGAATGGAGAACAGATAAAAAAGAAGGAAGATTCTGTGATGGGGAAATGAGTACATTAAATGCATCAATAAGAGCAAAAAACTGTATAATGGAAATAGTTAAAAAGCATCCAGGAAAAAAGATAGCTATAGTAGCTCATGGAGGAATTATAAAGGCAGGTCTTATAGGAATATTCCAATGGGACATGAGTATGTATCATAAAATAGCTATGGGGAATACATGTATAAATACAATTATATTCAATGATGATTTAAAACCTACAATTGCAGGATTAAACGATGTAAGTCATCTTGACTGTGAAGTTACCCATGTCTAGATGTATATGACTTTATTTATGAAGTGAAAGGAGAATAAATCTATGGATTATACTGATTTATATGATATAGATCAATTTAATAAATTTAAGCATGAAATACAATTATGTAATGATTTTATGTCATTTAATCAGTCAACAGTTATTCTTGAGAATTCCATAAACTGTTTTCCGTGTCATCCTGGTATATACTATCTTCTGGCTCTCACTTATTTTAAAAATAATGAATATTTTAAGGGCAGCAGATGTTTTCAGCAGGGTATTGAATATGATAAAAAAGAAAATCTATATTTAGGTCTTATAGGATGTATATTATATGAAATTAATGATATTGAAAATTCATACAGTTATGCATATAAGGCATTTGAACTGGATAAAAATGATTTAGAGGCAGTAATAACACTTGGAAAAATTGAGCTGCTTAGAAATAATTATGAAGAGTCATTATCATATGGAGTAACTGCAGTTGAAATTAATGACAGCAGTTTTCAGGCAGTAAGGCTCTTAAGCAGAATATATATTGCTATGGGGATTGATGAAGAAGACACTTTAAAGATTCTTTATAGAGCAAGGGAACTAGGAAATGATTATGAACTTGAACTTGACATAATAAAAGTACTTCATTTAACAGGAAGATACATAGAATGCCTTAAGGAATGCAAAAATGCTTTAATAAATAACTGCACAGGTTATACTGCAGAAAAAATAAATAAATATGTGAAAATAATATCCAGTCATGCAAAGAAATATATAACATCAGAAATGAACTCTCAATGTGCACTTGAAGTACCAGAGACGGAAAATCTAAATTCAATTGAAAAAGGAAAATGTGAAGCTGTTTTATTAGATAATTGCAATCATGATAATTACATAACCA
The DNA here is from genome assembly GCA_051878075.1 of Clostridium sp. Classification (GTDB taxonomy): domain Bacteria; phylum Bacillota; class Clostridia; order Clostridiales; family Clostridiaceae; genus Clostridium. The sequence goes on from JBJEJM010000161.1 coordinate 7,272, forward strand.
GCTGTCAAAAAACTGTAGGAAAAAATAGAGTCATTGAAAACATAGATAATGTAATAAAGGATTTGGAATTTAAAGAAAGTATGAGCAATAATACATACAAAAGTATTAATAATATAAGTGGTAAAGACAATAAATTTCATACAAATAATGATAAATTTATCACTGATAGAAATACTAATGATGATTCAGGTAGCGGTGTGAGAAGGATTTCAGATAGTTGTGGAACAAATGATGATAGTGTATCTAAAGTTAAGAAATATGACAATGTGGCAAAACATGATGAATATAAGAGAAATTCAGATTATCTTGAAGAAGCATTAGAGAAGCTTAATTCTCTTGTAGGACTTGATAATGTTAAAAGAGAAATAGATAGAATAGTAAAACTTATAAAGTATGATAAGAAAAGGGATGAAGTTCTGGGATTGGACGAGCCACTTAATCAATCTTATCACTTTGCATTTATGGGCAATCCAGGTACAGGAAAGACAACAGTTGCAAGACTTATTGGTGATATATTTTATTATCTTGGAATATTAGAAAAAGGCCAGCTTATTGAAGTGGATAGAAGTGATATTGTTGGAAAATTTATAGGAGAAACAGCAAAACTCACTCAGAAAGCAATTAAGAAAGCTATGGGGGGAATTTTATTTGTAGATGAAGCTTATTCCCTTGCAAAGGGTGGAGAAAACAGTAATGATTATGGTAAGGAAGCAATAGAAACACTTTTAAAAGCAATGGAAGATAATCGTGGAAAGTTTACTGTTATATTTGCAGGCTATACAAATGAAATGAAAAATCTCTTTAAGCTCAATCCAGGTCTTTATAGCAGAGTCAATCTTCAAATAAATTTTGATGATTATAATGATGAAGAGCTATGTAATATAGCAGAAAAAATTGCAGGTGAAAAATATTATAATTTAAGTGAAGATGCAGAAAAAGCATTTCTTCAAAGGATTAATGAAGAAAAGATAGATGAAAATTTTGCAAATGCAAGATGTGTTAGAAATTTAATTGAAGATGCAATAAGGGAAAAAGCATTTAGGACAGGTGATGAAATTATTTCTAAAGAAGAATTTACAATTCTTACAAGTGATGATTTCGGTGTGGATATGAATTTTAAAGCAAGAGATAGTGTAAAGGAATTTGAAGAGGAACTGGATAGCCTTGTTGGTCTTGAAGAAGTTAAGGAACTTGTAAAAAATATTTTAAATACTGTTGAATTTATTCAAAAGAAAAAGGAAATGGGGATAAAATGCGAAGATATTTCTCTTAATATGATTTTTTCAGGTAATCCAGGTACAGGAAAAACAACTGTTGCAAGGATTATGGGAAAAATACTAAATGCCATGGGAATACTAAAAAAAGGCCATATGGTAGAAGTTACAAGGTCAGATCTTGTTGGACAGTATGTTGGACAAACTGGTCCGAAGACAATTGAAAAAATAAAAGAAGCCTATGGAGGTATTTTATTTATAGATGAAGCTTATACATTAAATAGTGGAAGTGAAAATGATTTTGGAAAAGAAGCACTAGCAGCTCTTATAAAAGAAATGGAAGATAATAGGGACAAACTAATTGTAATTATGGCAGGATATACAAATGAAATGAAAGAGCTTATGAATCTTAATCCAGGTCTTGAAAGCAGAATTAAATTTAATATTGAATTTAAAGATTATAATGAAGATGAATTGTTTAAAATATTTAAATCTTTATGCAGAAAAGAAAATTATAGTATTTCACATAATGCATATAAAAAAATTAAATCAGATTTTGAAGAAATGGTTTATAATAAGGATAAGAATTTTGGAAATGCTCGTCTTGTAAGAAAGTATTATGAAAACATTAAAATGAAGCAGGCAAGCAGAATTATTAATGAGAATGTTTTGGAAAAAGAAGGAATGTTTAAAATAATAAGCAGGGATATTCAATAATTTGAGAGTGATCAAAAAAGCTGATAGTTCAATTATCAGCTTTTTTGATTTAGCTGAATTAAAGTTTTGCAGTTAAAATCCAAACAAATTTATTCATTTGCAGGAAGCTTACCTTAAATCCTTCCTTTTCAAAGATGTCCTTTAAAGTTTTATGGGTAGAGTAAAATTCAGTCTGCAAGTCATGAAGGAGATTGGAATATCCAGAATCCTCTACATCTTTTAGGATGCTGAGTTTTGCCTTTTCTGATTCATACATAGTATCAGCAATGACTACAACGCCATCTTTCTGAAGTTTGCTTTTAAATAGTTTTACAGCCTCTTCCTTTTCTTCATCAGTCAAATGATGAAATGCATAACTAGTTATTATTGCATCAATACTATTTTTATTATCTATTGGCAGTGAGAGAAATGTTCCAGGCAAAAATTTAATGAAAGGATATTTTCCGGAGGCAATATTTCTCATTTTTAAATTAGGTTCAATACCTATTACATTATATCCAATTTTTGAAGCAGCATTAGTTAGATTTCCTGTTCCAGCTCCTATATCAATAACCTTAGCCCCTTCAAATTTAGCAATATGCTTGACTGTTTCATTTAGTATTTCATTATAGTTTTTGAATACTTCAATATATTCACCATCTTTAGCCTCAACAGTTTCATCATATTCATCAGCCCAGTCATCAAATAAGGCATTAAATCTAAAATCTGATAATTGCAATTTAAAATCATATAGATGCTGGCTGAAATATCTATCACTTCTATCTGGGAGGATTACAACTATATTGACTTTATTTTTGGCTTTATATGCCTGTTTTACAGCACCAGCAACAGCAGCACCTGAAGATGAACCAGCAAGAACACCTTCTTTTTTTGATAAAAGTCTGACAAAATACATTGCTTCATCATCCTGTATTTTTTCAACTTCATCAATTATGCCCTGATCAAATACCTTAGGAATAAAATGATTTCCTATACCTTCAACTTTATATGTGCCAGGTTCTCCACCACCTAGGATTGATCCTTCTGGATCTGCAAGAACAATTTTTATATTTGGATTCTGAGATTTTAAATATTGTGCAATACCAGTAATAGTACCTCCAGATCCTGCTCCAGCAACAAGTATATCTACTTTTCCATCAAGAGCATCATAAATTTCTTTTCCAGTTTTTATATGAGCAGCAATATTGGCAGGATTATCAAACTGTCTTGCCATAAATGAATTTGGAATTTCGCGTAAAAGCTGTTCTGCTTTTGCAACTGCACCTTCGATTCCTTCATCAGCAGGAGTTATTATAAGTTCTGCTCCAAGAGCTCTCATTAATGTCTGCTTTTCAATTGAAAATTTTTCAGGAATTACGATTATAAGTTTATAACCTTTTTCAAATGCAGCAATAGCAAGTCCAATTCCTGTATTCCCGGCAGTAGCTTCTATTATTGTTGAACCTGGCTTTAATAGGCCGTCTTTTTCAGCTTGTGAAATTATCTCTAATCCAACTCTATCTTTTATACTTCCTCCTGGATTAAGATATTCAAGTTTTGCAAAAATATTTACATTTTCATTAGGAGAAATATGGTTAAATTTTAATAATGGTGTATTACCAATAATATCTCTAATATCATTAATATAGTTCATATAATCAGTCCTCCTTAATCTATCAAACTTTCTTTAAAAGCACTTTCAAGATCTTCAATGAGATCATCAACATTTTCTATACCTACTGATAATCTTAAGAGGTTATCTACTATACCTGTCTGCTGCCTTATCTCATAAGGAATTGCAGCATGAGTCATAGAAGCAGGATGGCAGATTAATGATTCAACACCGCCAAGACTTTCAGCTAAAGTAATAAGTTTTAAAGATTTCAAGAATTTTTTGTAATCAATATTCTCTGCTGTTACAAATGAAATCATTCCTCCAAATCCTGTTGCTTGTTTCTTTTGTATTTCATAGCCTTTTGAATCTTTAAGTCCAGGGTAGTATATTTTTTCTACATATTGACTTTTCAATAAATAATGTGCTATTTTAGCTGCATTTTCATTATGCCTGTCCAAGCGTACACCTAATGTTTTAATTCCTTGAAGAAGGATATATGAGTCAAAGGGACCAAGAAC
>JBJEJM010000161.1:11414-15587 GCA_051878075.1 Clostridium sp.
CACCTAATGTTTTAATTCCTTGAAGAAGGATATATGAGTCAAAGGGACCAAGAACTCCGCCTGTTGAATTTTGAATGAAATATAGCTTGTCTAAAATTTCTTTATCATCTTTGACCGCTACAAGACCTGCAACAACATTGCTATGCCCTCCAAGATATTTTGTAGCACTATGAAGTACAATATCAGCACCAAGTTCTAATGGTTTTTGTAAATATGGTGACATAAATGTGTTATCAACAATAGTAAGTGCATTATATTTTTTAGCAAGCCTGCTTACTTCTTCGATATCTGTAATATCCATAAGAGGATTAGTAGGTGTTTCTACATATACTGCTTTGATATTTTTGCTGTCTTTATCAGCTTCAAGTATTTTTTCAATATTTTTTAGATCAGATATATCAACTATTTCATAACCAATATTAAAGTTTTTAAAGACTTTATCTATAACTCTGAATGTTCCTCCATAAAGGTTATCAGGGATTATTATTTTATCTCCACTTTTAAATAATGAAAGAACAGCAGTGATTGCTGCCATACCACTTCCAAATGCAAGGCCGCCAATGCCATTTTCAAGTAGAGCAATTGTTTTTTCTAAAGCTTCTCTTGTAGGATTTCCTGTTCTTGAATATTCATATTTAAATTTTCCTAGTTCTTCCTGTTTATAAGTGGAAGTCTGATATATAGGTACATTTACTGAGCCTGTAAAACTATCTCCATCAACTGCTCCATGTACTAATAACGATTCTATTTTCATCTTAGATACCCCCTATTTAAAATATTATATATTATTAAATACATTATTCCTATCTGTCTACTTGGAATTTATGATTTAATTATATGATTTCCTATCATATTTGTCAACATTAAATTTGCATAAATGTATTTTTATGGGATATGATATTGGTGCATGTATTATTGTGGTTAATAAAGTCAGTTAATAAAAATACTTACACTAAAGAAAGTTTTTTGATAAAATATAATTAGAGATTGATAATATGTGTATATGATTTTTAATAATTTAATTAAAAATAGCGCTGTTGTTATGGAATAAATAATAACAGGCTGTTATAAGTATGTTTAAAAATATATATAGATATAGTCAATCAAATTAATTCATATATATGGAGGAATAAGTATGTTTAAAATTGATGATTATGTTGTCTATGGAGGAAATGGTGTATGCAGGGTAACTGATGTTGGATTGCTTGAAAATAGCGGTATTAACAGTGAAAGAGAGTATTACACACTTGAGCCGGTATACGAAAGTGGAAAAATATTTACACCAGTAGACAATGAAAAAGTTGTTATGAGAAGAATTATATCAAAGGAAGAAGCAAATGAACTCATAAATAGTATTCCATCTATAGAAGTTGGATGGATTGATGATATGAAAGACAGGGAAAGTGTATTCAAGGATATAATACGCAACTATGATTGTAAGGGCTTTGTTAAGATAATAAAGACAATTATTGAAAGAAAAAAACAATGTATGACAAATGGTAAGAAGCTTTCCACCAATGATAAAAATTATTTGAAACGAGCACAGGAATATTTATGTGGAGAACTTGCAATAGCATTAAATATACCTAAAGATAGAGTTAATGGTTATATAGTTAATAGATTAAAATGTATGTAAAATTAAAACTTCAGGATTAATATCACTGAAGCATTATATTAATTTTGATAGACAGTATATAAATTAATATTAGTTATTTTGGAATTATATTTATTACAACAACTTCTGGATTGTTAAAGATTCTTGGAGCAGGAACAGATTCCCTGGCAAGTCCCCTGCTTACAATCAAGCATGTCTTATCAAAGTCATATTTTCCGCCAGCATATTTAGGAAAGAATCCTTGATGGGGTGCATAAAGCCCATTTAAAATTTTAGGGATGCGTACCTGGCCACCATGTGCATGACCAGCTAAAATAAGATCAAAATTATATTTATTATATTTATCTATAAGCTCTGGTCTATGAGTAAGTAGAATAGTGTAATTGCCATTTTCAGAAACATTACTCACATTCATAAGCTGTTTATCAAAACTATGTGAAATTTTAGGATCGTCAATGCCGCATATATTAATGGCTTGACCCTTTATTTCCATGGTGTCATAATTTCCATTCAGTACAGTAATTCCATATGAATTAAGTTCTTTTTTTATTTCATTTACATTATGCAATGAACCTGCCATAGTATCATGGTTTCCAAATACAAAGTAACATTTATACATACTGCTGATTTGTTTTAAGAATGTTTCTGCATTATTGTTATTATATTTTTTATCATTAAATATATCTCCTCCTAAAAGTACAACATCAGGGCTTTGACTTTTTATATCATCTATAAGAGTACTCATATTTTTTCCATAATAACAGGAATGAAGATCTGTGATGAGAACAATTTTGAATTCACAATCAATTTTAGAAGAATCTAAATTGTAAAAAACAATTTTTTCTTTTATGCTTAGTATTCCTAATAATAGGATGATGATAATAAAAAATATAAGTAATTTTATAATTAAAGTGATTTTACATACAAATAAATTTATATATTTCATATATCTATTCCTTTTACAAACAATATTTAACATTAATATTACCACAAAACATATAAACATTAAATAGTTGTACAGCATAATATAGGTAATTTATAATAATATTGTATTTTATGTTTTGTAAATGGAGGAATATATGGATAATATTTATGATCTGCTAAAAAAATTAAATATATCATATAGTAAAATTGAGCATGAACCTGTCTATAATGTTGAAGAAGCGCAGAAAATTAAAGATAGGATTGAAGGTACTGGCTGCAAAAATTTATTTTTAAAAGATAAAAAAGACAAGTATTATTTATATATGCTGAAGGAAGATAAAAGAGCAGACCTTAAAGGACTTGCAAAATATCTAGAATGTGGACATTTGAGTTTTGCAGATGAAGAAGAATTATATGGCTGTTTAAAGATTAAAAAAGGAAGTGTTACACCTTTAGCCATAATTAATGATAATGCAAAAGTAATAATTGTACTAGATAAAGAACTAAAAGGAAAAGTGATTTTAGTTCATCCTAATACAAATACAATAACAATTTCATTAAAATATGAAGATTTATTAAGAGTCATAGATTATTGTAAGAATAAATATTTTGAAATATAATGAAATATCTAATGAATATATAGAGCTGAATAAAAAAATAAATTTTAATTTATGGAGTAAAATTAAAGAGAGAGGATAATAATTTTGATATATGAGGTTGTAAATAAAAAATCAATATCACCATTATTTGAAGGATGGCAGGAGACTTTAATATGGTCATGCCTTCAGGATTGTATGGGAAAGGCATTTACAGATAATTTAATTAATCCAGAATCTGCTCAAATTTTAATAGGCGATTTCTGCTTTTTTGCAGGTATACCTAAAGAAGAGCTTGTAAGGAATAAGCCAGAATATTTTCAAGGTGATTTTATTATTATGGTTCCTCAAAATGAAGAATGGGCAGAACTTATTGAAAAGGAATATGCTGAAAAGGCAGTAAAGAGAGAACGTTATGCTACTAAGAAGGAAAAAGATATATTTGATAAGGATAATCTAAATAAAATTGTAAAAGGATTAGATATATCATATGAATTAAAAATTATAGATAAGACTTTATATGATGAAATCTGCAAATCTAACTGGGCATATGATCTTTGTTCACAGTTTAAGACTTATGATGATTATAAAAGATATGGAATTGGAGTAGTGGTTTTGAAAGATAAAGAAATTGTGTCTGGGGCTTCTTCATATACAGTATATAAAGAAGGCATAGAAATTGAGATAGATACAAGGACAGACGAACGAAGAAAAGGACTGGCATTATGTTGTGGAGCTAAACTGATCTTAGAATGTCTTAAGAGAAATTTGTATCCAAGCTGGGATGCACAGAATAAGGGTTCTTTAGCTTTGTCAGAAAAATTAGGCTACAATTTTGATAATGCATATATAGTATATGAAATAACAGGTTTTTAATAATTATATACATGGAAATATAATTATGATTATATGCGAAAAATTAAGCTTTTACAGAATAAATAAAATGTAACAAGTCTATAACATGAATTATAAATTAAATAAAGGATTCTGCCAGAATCATTAAATGAATCTGGCAGAAATAGAGCATCATTAACAGCA
>JBJEJM010000161.1:15687-16780 GCA_051878075.1 Clostridium sp.
GATTCTGCCAGAATCATTAAATGAATCTGGCAGAAATAGAGCATCATTAACAGCAATCTGAATCACATTCGCAGTCACAGCAGTCAGAACATCTGCATTTATGATGCTTTTTGTGTCTGCCTTTTTTCTCATCAGCTTCAGCAAGTGTACGGTTACAGCATTTACAAAGGTTGGTTACAGTACTGTCTACAAGCTTATCGAGAGTACAGGACATATTGCATATAAGCTGATTGTTTGAATTCATAAAATAATTTGCAGTAAATTGTGTAGTCCACCAATAGAGAATAATAAGAAGAAGTATCAAAGCCTGATATTGTCTGGATATCATTCCAAATCCCTGAAGACCGTTAAGTTCTCCAGCATCAAAGGCATCATTGACACGTTGGTTCATCCCAAGTGTATTATTGAGATCATTTATACTGTTATTTAAATTGTTAAACTCACAATTTAGTTCGTTCATGCATCCAAAATCGTCCATAAATTTCTCATCCTTTAAAATATAGTGTTATATTTTTATTCTATGGAAATGTAACAAATATGATTATGTTTCAAAATAAAAAAATATTTATTTTAACAATAATTAAATAAAACCTGTAATATAATATTACATACGATATATATTATTTAGTGCATATAAAAATAAAAAACAATTTTTTACATAAGCAGTAATTGTGTAGGAGATTATGTATGGAAATAAAGAAAGTCATAGATATTAAAAATAGAGTGCTTAAAAGCAAGAACTGTAATTATGATGAATATAAAATATATACGCCTGAAATGGTTAAAAGATATAAAGAGTGTTTTAAATTTACTATGAAGATAACTAAACAAAGGGATAAAACACTATTCATCATGTATAAAAAAGTAGAGCAGTGGTATAGGAATGATAAGATTAACTTCAGCTTAGAAAAGATTCATATAAAAACAAAGCTTGGATCGTATACATGTGGAGGATGTGGAATTGAAGCCTCCATTCTTGCAGGACTTACAGCTAGTGGAGTTCTAACTTATATTGATACGTATATGAAAAAGTTAAATTTCTTTTCTCTTTTAATTTATATTCTATTTTTACTATTCTTTGGGGTAAAAATTT
>JBJEJM010000162.1:0-3651 GCA_051878075.1 Clostridium sp.
CAGGAGTTGGTATAGGTTTATATCTTGCACGAGATATAATTGAACGTCAAAACGGGTTTATTTATGTGACTTCTAAAGTCTGCGTAGGAAGCACATTTAATGTCTATCTTATGAATTCTTAAAAAAGGTATTGTGCTCTAACTAATTAGAGCATAATACCCCAAAATGTCATTCTACTTCTCTAAGTCTTTCAACTATTGATTTTTTATTAAATATTTTAACTAAAGAAATAGCTATTATAATAGATATAAGCATAAATGTAATAATAATCATCAAAACAGATTGTCCAAATAATAAATAGTTTGAAAATAGCTTTTTAGCATAAATCAATATACCAGTTTCTATAGGTAAAAATGTAACAACTGCTGGTATATACATTTTCATACCTTCTTTTATGAATTTAAAAACTAACTGATTGTTTGTCATACCAACTGCCTGCATTCTCGCATACTCTATTTTTTTAGATAAAATTGTACTAACAAAGCTGTTTATTAAACTTGCAATTCCTATAATTGCAAAAAACATAGAAAAAAATCCACCAATTAAAATAATTATATTTTTTTCCTTTTCACAGTATAATTGTACATCATATTTAGACTTGAATTTAACTTGGTATGCTGAATATTCATTCATCAATTGTTTGATTTCATCTTGTTGTTCAGCCATTTTCACTTTATTATTTGTATTTATTCCAATTGATGCAATCAGTTCATTATAATTAGGATATAAATTTTTAAAATCATTTATAGACATACATATACCAATATCACTGAATATACTAGTATCATGATTATCTTCATTTTGAATGACAGCCATAACCTCTACATTCTTTTCAATATACTTATTATCTTCTTCATTATAAAATTCTATATCAATTTTATCTCCTGCATGAACTGCTTCTACCTCATTAGATCTATCGAAATTTTGATAAATTATATAATTCCCTTGATCAAATTTGTCTTCATCAATCTCTCCATCTACTATTATCCAATTTCTTTTAGCTCTATTAATAGCATCTGAATTTACTCCAGAAATAACCCTACGTAAATCCTGATCAAAAACATCCCACTCAAATGTATTTCCCTTTTCTCTTGCAATTTCATAATCTTCTTTTAAAATTCCACTATTTTTAATTCTTCCTTTAACAAAATATGAAACACCAGTTTCTGATGAATCCTTACGACTATTAGGGTGACTATTAGCTGTATATAATATATCTACATTATCAACATAATCCAAGTTTTTAATTTCATTATATAGTTCTAATGGAATTCCTTCAAATTCTTGACTACCATCTATTAATTCATATGCAGTATCTAAAAGATTAAAATCATATGTTGCTAATTCACGTACACGCTCTTCAATACTATATCCAAAAAATGATACAAAAACTGTAGTAAATATAATGCAGCTTAACACAATGGAAGTTACAGCAAATACATTATTTTTTTTCTTTTTAATTACAAAATTTCTTGATTCAATTGGAGATATTCTTTTAATTTTTCGCAAGGACTGCGAACAACTAATTTTTATAGTAGATACCAAAAATAATATTATTATTGCAGATGGTAGTATTATTGGAGATGGTTCATAAAAATCTTTTAATCCATCCATAGTACTTAAAATACTAGGTGCAATAAATCTTCCTACAATATTGCCTATAATTAATCCAATCAATATTGATACACTCATTATTATATTAATCTGCTTATTCAAAATATATCTTATTTCTTTATCAGTAACTGACAATGTTTTCAGCATTCCATAATATCTAATGTCATTATCAACAGATATACTAAAAACATTACAAATAATAAAATACGCTGATAAAATTATAATAATACATATAAAACTTGTTACAACAATAATTGATAAACTATCAGAACTATCTATTTTTGCTCTAACTCCTTTTCCATCTATCTCATTATTAATATCATTCAACCGTTGCTCTATCTCTTTATTATTTAAATTTCCATAAAACTTAGTATAAATTCTATTGGGAAACTTTGAAATTTCCGGGTTATTTACTTTTATGAATTCTTCATTTGAATATATTTCTTCATAATCATTTGAAATCATTGCTAATGGATTTATATAATATCCACAAATCGTAAAATTAAAGCTTTTCTTTATATCTTTTCCATTTTCTAATACTGTCACATTAAGTGTTAATTTTTCTCCAAGTTTTTTTTCAATTCCCAATTTTTCTGCAAATGTATTTGAAATCATAACTTCATCTGCTTTTTCAGGATATGTTCCTATTTCTGGTGATACATAATTATTATCATAAAATGTTCTATCAGGTGCAAGAAGCTCTACATTGCAGCCCATAGCTGCTGGATTTTCAACTCTTTTAGTTGAACATTGTTTAACCAATGCTGCCCACTCAACATCTTTATATTGCAAAATCTTACTATATTCTTCCTCACCACCTAAAATTGCACCACCTTTAGCACCTGGACCTGGAGAAATATCAGAATAATTTTTTTGCGCATTATAAAATGCTGATCCAGTCATTATTATTCCTACTAACATAACTGTTGTTAAAATAATAGTAATAAAAATTATTATACTTCTTACTTTATGTGTCTTTAAATTTCCATTTGCTACATCATTTAAAATTTCCTTTTCTATTTTTCTCATTATTTTCTCCTTAAATACAGACTCATTTTTATTAAGCTATACAAATCTTACTCTACTCAATTGAAATAAATATAATGACATATAAAACTAAAATTCACTATTTCCTTTTTTTATCCTATCTTTTTTAAGTAAATTTATATACATAGACATTTTGTCATATTAATTACTTAACTATTTTTCCATCTCTAATTTCTATATATCTATCTGATAAATCTGCTAACAAAATGTTATGTGTAATCATTATTATTGTCTGATTAAACTTAGCACATGACTCCTTTAATAAATTCATTACTTCTTTACTTGTATTTGAATCCAAATTGCCCGTAGGTTCATCTGCTAAAATAATTGCTGGTTTAGTTATTAATGCTCTTGCAATTGCAACTCTCTGCTGTTGTCCACCTGATAATTCATTTGGATATCGTTTATCTTTATTATTCAATCCAAGAATCTCTATAATTTCTTTATAATAATTTCTATCTACCTTTTTATTATCCAATTTAACTGGAAATTCTATATTTTGTCTTACATCTATTGATGAAATTAAATTATAGTTTTGAAAAATGAACCCTATATTTTGTCTTCTAAATATAGTCAATTCATCGCCTTTCAATTGAGAAACATTTTTTCCGTTAACAGTCACATAACCGTCTGTGGGATAATCCAATCCTCCAAGCATATTTAATAATGTAGTTTTTCCACTTCCAGACTGTCCAATTATAGATAGAAACTCACCTTTATTAACTGCAATAGATACATCATCTAGAGCTTTTGTTATATTTTCTTTTGTTTTATAATATTTTTTTAAATGTTGTGCTTCTAAAATTAACATCATCGATTTCCTTTCTAAATTCCTATTATCAATTCTTATATTACTTTTAAAACATTGCCGAAATATTACAATCTATAAAATAAATTATGACCAGTCACAAAAGTGACTGGTCATATAATAAAAAACATATTACTTTATATTAACTTCATTAAGCAGCTTTAATACAGATTTTCTTAAAA
>JBJEJM010000163.1:0-3646 GCA_051878075.1 Clostridium sp.
GATATGGAAGCTCAGACCATACATTAATCAATCCTTTTTCCTTCTTATCTTTATTTACTGCATACTTATCTACATACTGGTCTATAATTGCTTTAACAATGATTTCATGTCCTACAAAGTTATTTCCTTTAAATCCTCCTGTTTCAGCAAATACTATAGGCACATCTTTCTTTTGAAATTCGCTTACTACAGATCCAATATCATCTCCAACAAGTTCTCCAATACATCCATTCAAAACTACATATAAATCTGCATCCATTATCTTCAATGATGCTTTGATTAATTCCCTTAATCTCTTTTCACCACCAAAAACAACTTCATTTTCAGTAGCATTTACACTTGGTGTAACTGAACCTCCTGAATATCCTCCACCTTGAAATCCATTATAAAATGCTATACTTTCGTATTGCTTATCCACACATCCTGGTCCGCAGTGTGTTATAGGCATTGCTCCAGGAATTGCTACAACGCTATGTAATGCACCTATTGCACATCCGTATCTTACCTGATTTATGGAATTTGTCTGTCCATTTTTATCTTTTTTTACTGCCATTATACTACTCTCCCCTCAAAATATTTTAATCTAAATAATCCTCTATTAATTCAGGATGTTTTGCTAATATATATGGATCATCCTGTTCAAGCCACCATTTCTTATAAGGAAGCTTTACATGCTCCATTAAGTCCTTATTGAATTTTTTACGAGCCAAAATATCCAATATTGTTTCACCTAAATTAATCATTCCCTGATATCCTATTGCTATATGTTCATCTCCAAGTGGTGCTGCTGATATTCCAAGCTTTGCTGCAAGGGGTGCAAGGCCATTATGCCTTATTAACATGAAATCAGGCTTTGCTTTCTTTAAGAATGTATAAAGCTGATACTGTTGTCTGTTGCTTACATTAAATGATTTGATATCTCCATAATTTTTAATTAAATGACCAAGTGAATCTTCATTTGAATCGCCGCTGTCATATACAGGGTCATGATGGAATACCATTGTTCCGTCAACCTGAACACCAAGTTCTCTTAATACCTGAACTAATCCATGTGCATATGCTGAACCAGTTGCAACATATCCTTTTATTCCCTTAAGCTTTTCACGTAATTCCGCAAGTCTTGGAGCAATTCTCTTATGCTCTTTTTCTATGAACTTTTCTGCAAGCTCTTCTCTATGTGTAACTTTTCCTATTTCACGAATCCATGCATCTGTTCCATCAAATCCATATGGCATAGGAGCCTTGACTTCTGGTACTCCAAAGTTCTGTTCAAGTGCTGCTGCCATATAAGATGATAATGTATAACAGAATCCTACTGTTGCCGCTGCTTCAGATAACTGCTCAAGATCGCTTACAGATGCTAAATCAACTACATAATTTACTCTTAAATTTAATTCCTTAAGCATTGGAGTAAATACATCTGAGCCCCATAGATTTATTACATTTACAAGATCCTCCTGCTTTTTCTTTGGATTCTTCCTTACTATTTGACGTAATATTCCATGCTGGGTGGCATCAAAACCTGTACTCCAGTGTTTTGATCTGAAACCTTCACATTGAAGAGGTACAACTGGAATTCCAAGTTCCTCCTCCTTCTGTCTTGCTATACTTTCAATATCTTCACCGATTATTCCTGTTGCACATGATGTACCTATAAATATTGCTTTAGGCTTAAATCTTTCCCATGCATCATCTATAGATTGTTTTAATTTCTTTGATGCACCAAAAACCATATCACTTTCCTGAAGATTTGTATTTATTATTCTTATATTTTCAACTTTATGATGTCTAAGAGCAAGGCCATTACGATAAATTGAATTGTAAGGTACCTGTCCTCCTCCACATCCAATAGGTGAATGCTGTATTAGCACTGCATCCCTTACATTACCTGCCTGACATTCAACCATCTGCTCACTACATACTGAACCTTGAGAAAAAGGTCCTTTCATTTCACATAATCTGCACCCTGTTCCTTTGCCTCTGCATCCTTCTCCTCTTTTTTCATATAATGATTGTGCTGCAAGTTCTGATGCTTTTCCAGTCCATGCAATGATTGTTCCAAGTCTCTGTTCACGTTTTTCTACCTGCGATATATTGAGATTGATTTCCTTCGCCATAATTTTTCTCCCTTCTTTTTATAATGAATCTTGTATATAAATTAAAACTAGAGGACATATTTCATGATTTCCACAATACGCCCTACTAGTTTTCTAGTTAGATTATTCATATCTTAAAATTCTATTTAATTAAAAGATGATTTTAGCCATGTGAAAAAGTTTCAACGACTTCTTTATCATATAATAAATTGTGTATATCCTGATTCTTTCCTGGAACTCCACATGCATCAGCTCTGCAGTGTTTACAGTGTCTGAATACATCAAGGTATTGTCCTGCTTCACTCCTTACTCTTTCAAGCATTTCACATGTTGGAGGATTTAAGTGTTCAAGTTCATTTTGTGGAATTAAAGGAATGATGTTTAAAATTGATGCTCCCAGTTCACTTGTAACCCTTGCAACATCCTTTATGTGATGATCATTTATTCCTGGAACAAGTACACTGTTTATTTTTACTATTACGCCAAGATCACTTACCTTCTTTATTCCTCTAAGCTGTGCATTTATGAGTTTTTCTGCACCTTCTATGCCTTCAAGCTTATTGCCATTTTCATCTATAACATAAGAACATATATCTTTTAATATTTCAGGATCAATTGCATTTACTGTCACTGTTAATGTTTTTACTCCTGCTTTTACAATTCTTTCTGCTTTTTCTTCAAGTCTCAATCCATTTGTGCTTAAACAGTTTACAAGTCCAGGAAACTCTCTACTTATAAGTTCAAATGTTTCAAGAGCCAGGTCAGTTGCAAGAGTATCTCCTGGTCCTGCAATTCCTGCAACTCTGATTTCCGGACATAATTTCAATGCTTTTCTAACTGTTTCTACAGCCTGTTCTGGTTTTAATATAAGAGAACTTACTCCTGGCCTTATTTCTGATTTATTAAATCCTCTCTTACAAAACTTACATTGAATATTGCATGTAGGACTTACTGGAAGATGTATTCTTCCATATTTGAAATGTGCTTCCCCCCCTAAGCAGGGATGTGTTTTTGCTAGATGCTGAAAATTTTCACCTTTATGGTGTCTTAAATTTTTAGGCTCATTTACAATAGTTATATTTGACATAAGGTATGCCCCCTTCCTATTCATTATGTGCTTAGAGCTAACTGCCTATTTGGATTTTTCAAATATATAACTCATATAATCATTTGAAACCACCAATTATTCCTTGCCAATTATCTGCTGAATTTCCCTTTGCTTTTTAACTATTAATTACTGCTATGTTCTGCTTAAAAAAGTTTAACTTTGCTATTTAAAATCTTATCTAATATGTCTTCTATAAAATATGGAGCTTCAATTGCTGAAATTCCTTTTGATTCAACCTTTGCCGCAGCTCCTGGACCTATTTTTGCAACAAATACAGCTTTGCAGTCCTCAATAACCTTAACTGCATTTAAAAGACTCTCTTCACTGTGCTGAAAATTGCTGCATGATGGCACATTATCACGACTTTCTATGAATTTATATTTCTTATCTTCTTGATTGATTTCTACTATATGAAACTTATCTGCCTTACCAAAATGCTGGT
>JBJEJM010000164.1:0-3634 GCA_051878075.1 Clostridium sp.
AAGCAAATTTAAATAATTACGAATACATTAGATATATTTCTCATATAGTTTATTATAAAAGATTTATGGAATAATATATATGGAGGAATTTTTAATGGTTGAAAGATCGGTATTAAAACGTAATGCAAAAGATCAATTACGTGGAAAATGGGGACTTGCAATAGCTGCATTTATTGTTTCTGGAATAATATGTGGTATTATTTCTTGTATTGGTTCAATAGCTGAGTCAGAAGAAATAATGATAATAGGATATATTGTAGCTATAATAATAAGTGGACCAATGTGCTATGGTTTATGTACATTTATTTTGAATATTGTCAGGGGAAAAGATGCATCTATATCTGATATTTTTGCAGGTTTTAATGGTAAAGTAATTATTAAGGCATTTATTATAATGATATTAACATCAATAGCAATTACAATTGGATATATAATATTGATAATTCCAGGAATAATTTTAAGTATTATGTTTTCTCAGAGTTTCTTTATCTTAGTTGATAATAATGATTTATCAGCAATTGACTGCATGAAATTAAGCTGTGAAATGATGAAGGGAAATAAGATGTATTTATTTGTGATGTTTTTAAGTTTCTTAGGATGGTATATTCTTGGAACAGTAACATGTGGAATAGGATTCTTGTGGATTGCGCCTTATTATAATATTACATTAGGAAATTTTTATGAAGAATTAAAAGGAAATACTTCAGGATCTGTTTAATATAAGTATATAGATAGTAAAAATTAAAAATAGGCCTTGGGATCAATATCCTAAAGGCCTATTTTTTTATTATTTAAAATTAATTAAATAGAATTAATCATAAATTTGTCTATAAAATTGTATTAATATGATTTATAATGTTAATATTTCAAACTTATTTGTAAAAAAGATAATAAATTAACAATATCTAATAAAAAAATATAGCCAAAATTTTGTATTAGATTTATAATAAAATAGTATATTATTATTCAAATAGTGATTTCAAGGGGGGCAAAACATGAAAAAGATAAAAATAGCACTACTAGGGTTGGGGAATGTTGGACGTGGTGTTTGGATGATTTTAAATTCTAATAAAGAAGAAGTAATGAAACGCTGTGGTTATGAAGTAGAAGTTTCAAAAATCCTTGTAAGAGATAAAAATAAACCAAGACCAGTAAAGGTTCCAGATGAAATTGTTACAACTGATTTCAATGAAATTTTAAATGATGACAGCATTAAAATTGTTGTTGAAGTTATTGGGGGAATGGAACCAGCAAGAGAATATATGCTTAAATGTATGGAAAAGAAAAAACATATTGTTACAGCAAACAAGATGCTTCTTGCAACAGGTGGAGATGAATTATTCCAAAAAGCTGATGAAATGGGAATAATGTTTCAATATGAGGCCAGTGTTGCTGGAGGAATTCCAATAATTAAAGGAATAGATGAAAGCCTTACAGCTAATAAAATAGAAACCTTATATGGTATTGTAAATGGTACTACAAATTATATTTTAAGCAAAATGGAACTTGAAGGAGCTGCATTTGACGAAGTATTAAAGGAAGCACAAGAAAAGGGATATGCAGAAGCAGATCCAACTTCTGATATTGAAAGTTATGATGCTCAATATAAATTGGCGATCCTTGCATCTTTAGCATTTGGGACAAAAATTGATGTAGCTAATGTTTATAGAGAAGGTATAACAAAAATAACTGATGTTGATATGAAATATGCAGGTGAATTTAAAATGGCAATAAAACTTCTTGCAATTGCAAAAGAAGTTAATGGAAAAGTTGAGCTTAGAGTTCATCCAACAATGATTCCTAAAAAGCATCCACTTGCTAATGTAAATGATTCTTATAATGCAGTTTTCATAAAAGGTAATGCTGTCGGTGATTTAATGTTTTACGGCAGAGGAGCAGGGGATCTTCCAACAGGAAGTGCCGTTGTAAGTGATATTGTATCAATTGTAAGAAGCGATGTTAATACTGAAAATGAAAATCCAGTAGTTAAAAATAATCTATGGAAAAGAGAAATCAAGGCAATGGATGAAGTTGAAAGCAAGTATTATGTAAGAGCTACAGTACTTGATCAGCCAGGTGTTCTTGGTGAAATAACAGCTATTCTTGGAAAACATAGTGTAAGTGTACGTTCTATTATTCAAAAAGGTGATGAAGGAAATGGACAAGTTACTATAGTTTTAACTACTCATAAAACAGTAGAAGGCGAATTTAATTCAGCAGTCAATGAAATTAAGAATCTTGCAGGAGTTAAAAAGATAGAGAATATTATAAGAATAGAAGACTTCAAACAAAAATAAATATATTGACATTACAACCATTTTATAGTATTTTAAAAATAAGGTTATACGACTGACGGAAGTGGAAATAACCACGTGAAGTATAACAATAAAGAGCCGACCGTCTGGGCAGAAGAGCCTGGAAGGACGGCTCTTTTATTTATTGGCTTATAGTCAACTTATATAAGGAGGACAATAATGAATGAGATAAAGTTAAAGTATGGATGTAATCCAAATCAAAGTTGTGCTAAAATTTATATGGAGAATAATGGTGAGTTGCCTATTAATATTTTAAACGGAAATCCAGGATATATTAATTTTCTAGATGCATTTAATAGCTGGCAGCTTGTAAAGGAATTAAAAGAAGCTATAAAACTTCCATGCGCAGCATCATTTAAGCATGTTAGTCCAGCTGGTGTTGGTATTGGATTAGAATTAGATGAAACATTGAGAAAGATTTATTTTGCGCCTGAGGGAGAATTATCACCAATTGCTTCAGCATATATAAGAGCAAGAGGCGTTGATAGAATGTCTTCATATGGTGATTTTGTGGCCTTGTCAGATGAATGTGATAAAATTACAGCAGAGTTCTTATCACATGAAGTTTCAGATGGAATAATTGCACCATCTTATTCTAAAGAAGCATTAGAAATATTAAAGAAAAAGAAACGAGGAAATTATGTAGTGATTCAAATAGATCCAGATTATGAACCAGAGTCAATAGAAAGAAAGCAGGTCTATGGAATTACATTTATGCAGAATAGAAATAATGTAAAGATAACAGAGGATATATTCAAAATAATACCAACTAAAAACAAGTTTATACCACATAATGCTAAAATTGATCTTATTATTTCCATGATAACTCTTAAATATACACAATCTAATTCAGTCTGTTATGTTAAGGACGGTCAAGCAATTGGAATTGGAGCTGGACAACAATCAAGAATACATTGTACAAGACTTGCAGGTAATAAAGCAGATATTTGGTTTTTAAGACAACATCCCAAGGTTTTAAATCTTCCTTTCAAGGAAAACTTGAAAAGAGCAGACAGGGATAATGCTATTGATGTTTATATATCAGATGATTATATGGATCTTTTAAGTGATGGCATGTGGGAAGGAATATTTGAATTTAAGCCAGATATACTTACAAAAGAAGAAAAAAATAAATGGCTGGAAAATTTAAATGATGTATCTTTAGGCTCAGATGCATTTTTCCCATTTGGTGATAATGTTGAAAGAGCAAGAAAAAGCGGAGTTTCATATATAGTTCAAAGTGGTGGATCGATTAGAGACGATAATGTAATAGATACATGTGATAAATATAATATTGCTATGGCATTCACAGGAATAAG
>JBJEJM010000165.1:0-3634 GCA_051878075.1 Clostridium sp.
AAAATAAATAATGGGGGGAGAAAATGATGGAATTAAACAAGGTACTAAGACAAAGAAAGTCTATACGTCAATATAAAGAAGAACTTCAAATTACAGAAGAACAGTTAGAATACATACTTTTTTCAGCAATGACAGCGCCAATTAGCATGAAGGACTATGAGAGCATTAAGATAGCTGTTGTTCAGAATAAAAATATTTTACAAGAAATGATAGATGCATTTAGTGGTAAAATGAATCCCTTTTACGGTGCACCAACTGTAATCATTGTATCCACTAAACCATCACTAGTAAAAAATATAGAATATCTAAATGTAGGTGGTATGATAGAGAATATGCTTTTAGCAGCTACAGACTTAGATTTAGGAAGCATTTACCTTACAACATTCTTAAGTAAGATTGAGAATAGAAAAGATTTATTAGAAAAGTTGTCGATACCAAATGAATATATACCATTAGCAGCTGTAGGAGTGGGATATAAAGCAAAAGAGCAAATATTAGAAAGTGATGAAACTATTAAAAACAGAGTTGAAGTGTTTCGAATTTGACTTAGTTAAGTTTACTTTAACCGTATCATAAGCAATGATATATTTACAAAATATGTTACAATAAATATAAAACATTAATTGCAAAGTGGGGTGTTTTTATGAAAAAAATAGCAGTTATGATTTATCCGTATTTCTCTATGCAAGAAATTTCATGCCTGACAGATGGTTTAAAAGTATATTTTAATATTGATGTTGAAGTATTTGCTTCTTCTAAAGAAGTTATAACTAGTGAAGATAATTTTCAAGTAATAGCAAATAAGACTTTTGATGAATTTAATGTAGAAGAATACGATTGTTTGATTCTTCCAGGTATGTATAATATACTTCCTGCTTTGTTTGATGAGAGAAATATAGAGTTTTTAAAAAAATTAAAAGGAAAGGATATTTTAATTTCTAGTATATCTTCTTCGCCAATACTCTTAGCAAAAGCAGGGTTATTAGAAGATGTACATTTTACATGTGGAATATGGGATGAAATTAGTCAAAATTTCGATTTTATTCCACAGGATAATATTATTCATCAGCCAGTTATAAAAGATAAGAATTTTATAACAGCCATTGGCTTCGCATATAAAGAATTTGCTATAGAAACAATAAGGGCTTTAGGAATCGATGAGTGTAGAGATGGATTATTTAATGGAATAACAAGGGATTATTCTGAAGAAGAATTAACCTATAAGATGGGTGATGATAATTTTAGACAATTTCTTGAAGAATATAATAATTATTTAATGGATCATTTGGAATAAGTTATCTGAATAAAATTAATCTAATTACTTAAAATATAACTATATTTTAGATAGGGAGATTAATTTTACATGTATAGTAGTATATTATTTATCACAATAATTAAAAGTATTTTAATATATATTTTAGCACTAATTCTTAGCAAATTAATTGGTATTAAAATTATTTCACAAATGAATTTTTTTGATTTTATAATGGGTGTTTCTGTAGGATCAATGATTGCTAAAATTATAATTAATAAAGATCATGTGGTTTTTTCTGGAATTACAGCATTAATATTTTTTACATTGTTAACTGTAGCAACTAGTTATTTAAATTTAAAAAGTTATACAGCTAGAAGAATAATAAATGCTAAGACTTTGATATTAATAGAAAATGGACGTATTATTGATAAAAATATGAAAAGACTTAGGATTACAATAAATGAGCTTATGATGAAGTTAAGAGAAAAGGATGTTTTTAATTTAGAGGATGTACAATTTGCAATTATGGAGAGCAATGGTCAACTATCAGTTTTAATGAAAGCTAATAAAAAGCCAATAACTCCATATGACATGGATTTAAAGGTAAAGAATCTTTCTTTAATAAATGATATTATATTTGATGGGAAAATAATAGATAAGAATCTTGAAATAGCTGGTATAGATAAAAATTGGTTACAGGCTCAACTTAAAAAGAAAGGTATAAATAACATGGAAGATGTGTTTTATGCTGGTGTAGATCAAAATAAAAAGCTAATTATTTCAGAAAAGTATCCTAATGATTTTAATCCAGAAAATAAGTTTGGTATAGAATAAACGTTAAAATTAATATTATATTAAGTAAAAAAACCTCATTTGTAATAGTTACGGAGAACTGTACTATAAATAAATGAGGTTTTTATCTTTACTATTTATATTACTTGAGCAAAGCTATTTTTATAAGTGAAAAAACCCATAATAAAGAATAATATATTTACAAAATATGTTATAATCAAAAGGAAAATAAGTTTAAGTGAAAGATAAATATGGAGCTATAGGGGGCATTAATGAGAAATTTAGTAAGATTAACAGATTTTACGAAAAAAGATATATATAATATTTTTAAAATTGCTGATGAAATACGTAGTGAGAAATATAAAGATATATTTATAGGAAAAACCGTAGTATTATTTTTTCCTAATTCAAGCATCAGGACAAGGGTTACATTTGAAAAAGGTATATACTTATTAGGCGGCCAGTCTATATTATTTCCAATGGATACATTAGATAAAAAAGAAGAATTAAAAGATGTATGTGGTTATCTTAATAATTGGGCAGATATGATAATAGTACGTCATAAAGATATAAATGTTATACAGGAAATAGCAAAATATTCTAGTGTACCTGTTATTAATGCAATGACAGATATAAATCATCCCTGCGAAGTGATTTCGGATATGTATGCTTTATCTAAAATAAGAAAGAATTTTATTAAAGATAAGTATTTGTTTTGTGGAGAGAAAGGTAATATAGGATTAGCGTGGAAAGAAGCAGCAGATGTTATGGGATTTGATTTAGCTCAATGCTGTGGGAAAGGATATGAAATAGATAATTTAACAATTTTTCATAATATCAAAGAAGCCATTAAGGGAAAAGATATTGTATGTACTGACTCAATACCTTCTACAGAACTTGAAGATTTTATTGATTGCCAGGTGACTAAAGCTGTTATGGACAATGCAAATGAAGGAGCTCTATTAAATCCTTGTCCACCATTCTATAGAGGGGAATTGGTTTCAAATGATGTCATAGATTCAAAGTATTTTGTTGGATATGAATTTAAAAAATGCTTACTAGATGTGCAGCAGGCTATTATGATTTATTGTTTAACATATTTTGTATAGAAGGAAAAAGTAGTTTTTAAATTAATAGGAGGAAAGTGATGGATTATTATACACGTGCGAAAAAATTTATATTAAAAAATTCAAGACCACTTGATATGGCAAGATGGAATTACTTATTTGAAAATGGAAGTAAGGAAGATGTTATTAGTATTTTAAGGACTTATCAAAATACTGATGGTGGATTTGCAAATGCACTTGAACCTGATTGTTGGAATATTAATTCAACACCCTTGCAAACCTGGGCAGCAACTCGAATTATTAAAGAAATTAATTTAGATGATAAAAATCATCCAATAATACAAGGAATTCTAAATTATTTATCCTCTAATGATGAATTTGATGGACATAGATGGAATGGTTTAAATACAGTAGTAACAAATGATAATTATCCTCATGCACCATGGTGGTCTTATAGCCAAAAGCAAGAATTAACATATAATCCTACGGCGAGTCTAATAGGTTTTATATTGAAATATGC
>JBJEJM010000166.1:0-3615 GCA_051878075.1 Clostridium sp.
ACTATAGTTTAGTTTCATACTTATAATATGACAAATTTCTCTTCTTCAAATTTCACAATAAAAAAATATATTTTTTAGAAGATCTATTGTAAGCATATTTATTAAAACTATGAAATTTCCATTCTCAACTATCAATTAAAAAAGGAGTTTGTATTAACAAGGAATTAAAACCCAATTAATGCAACACTCCTATTGTTTATATCTGTATATTTT
Organism: Clostridium sp.; assembly: GCA_051878075.1. Classification (GTDB taxonomy): domain Bacteria; phylum Bacillota; class Clostridia; order Clostridiales; family Clostridiaceae; genus Clostridium. Next base: position 214 of record JBJEJM010000166.1, read on the forward strand.
TATTATACTCAACCTGAGCTTTTTTAATTTTAAGTAATTGAATATTTATAACAATTTTAAAATAAATTTTTTATTACATTAAGTACTCCATCTTCATTATTGCTTAAAGTTTTATAAGGTGCTATTTTTTTTACTCTGTCATCTGCATTTTTCATGGCATAACCATATTTAACACTCTGCAGCATTTCCAAATCATTGCAGCTGTCACCAAATGCCATACACTTATCTAATGATATTCCCCAAATTTCACATAATCTTCTTATAGCTGAACCCTTATTACATCCTGGAATTATTAAATCAATAAACATATTTCCGCTTGTAACAGGGGTAATTAAATGTCCTATTTTCTTCTTTATGTATTCTTCTATCTGCATCTGGTCTCCTTCAGAAATAAATAATGAAAACTTAACAATATTATCATCTATTTCATCAAAACTATCACATTCTTTTAAACGATGAAAAAATCTTGGAAAAACATTTTTGCTTTCAGCCTGTCCTCTTAATATGTAAGCACTTTTCAGACCACATACACATGTTTTTATGTTTTCACTCTTACTTAAAAAATCTGTAATCTCCTTGACTGTTTTTTTAGGAATCTCTGCCTTAAATATATTTTCTTTTTTATCAAAAATCAAAGCACCATTTTCACATACATAAGTAATTTCATCCTGTACTTCCCCAAAAAATGACTTCAACTGATAATATTGATTTGAACTTGCAACAACAAAACGTATGCCTCTGCCTTTCATTTTATTATATAATTCTTTAAACATCTTTCTGTTATATGACATATCTGAATGTAAAAAGGTACCATCCATATCTGTTACAATTAATTTAATATCCATAATAATCACGCCCCTTGCTCAATGATTTAATTATTTCTTAATAAAACAACTTTTCCTTATTATAACATAAATATCCAAAATTATATGATTTTTCCCTATTATAGATAAAATAAGCCACATAATACTCATATCAAGTATCATGTGACACATTAATTATTTTTAAGAATGATATATTCTATTATACAATTTTAATAATTCTAGTTACTATTAAGGATTTCACTTATTCTATCATGTATCTTAATAAATTCAGGAATTAATATAGTTGATGCTGTAATTAAAGATGGTAAAATATATAATTATGATTAACTTCTAAAAACAGGTATATAAAAAGCCTTGTTAATCTAAATGTTTGTATATATACTGGTTTCTGAGGTGTTATAAATAATAGATTGGAGTGATTATTTATAGATAATAGCTATGTAATATCTTTTTTATTAGAAAATACCTGCTTCAATTTAAGTAAAATAATATCTATAAAAAAAGCTGGTGGATTAAGCAATCATAATTTTAAAATTTCTTTTGATAATTGTAATGATATGTTTATACGGATATGCTCACAAAGTTATCTAAATACTGATAGACAAGCAGAACTGGATATAATAAATTCAGCATCTAAAATCAAATTAACACCTGAACCTTATTATTTTTCTATAAAAAATGGAAATATGATTCTTCCATGGATAAATGGCAGACTGCCTTCAGATTCTGATTTTTCTGATGATAAATTTATGAAAAAATTGACTAGCAATTTAAAGAAATTACATAATTTAAAACATTATAAAACTTTCAATCCCTTTGAAAATATAAGAATGCAGATTAACCTGTGCAGAGAGAAAAATCTTCCGCTGCCATCATATTTCAATATAATCTTACAAAAGCTGAATTCTCTTGAATATATTTTGAACAATAATAAAATCATTGGATTATGTCATAATGATTTCAATTATTCAAATATAATCATTTCAGCTGGTCATCTATATTTTATTGATTTTGAATACTCTGCTATGGGTGACGTCTTCTGGGATCTTGCAACCATATCATGGTTTCTAGATACTGAAAAACGAAAAAGATTATTGAATCACTACTTTGGCAGATTTAAAGAAGAAGATTTAAAAAGAATTGTGAATTATTTATTTGTTGTCAAGCTTTCTAATGCATTATGGTCATTATTGAAAAGTGCAGATTCTAACAGTGATTATGATTATCTAAAAGGTTCTTATATTATTTTTGAAGACCTTATTGCTGCACACATCTCCAATTAAAATATTGCATAAAACAAGTAAAATCTTTATTTATTATCTATAACTTATGAAAAAAATTAAGGAACTGCTGTATCAGAAACTATAATCTCTATCAATAATATTACTAATAAAAACCAATAATATCTGATAGAAAGTAATTTCTCAATGCAGGCAGTTCCTATATATAATTTATGTGATTAAGATTTTGACTTTATTTTGAATTAGTTAACCCATACACCACTGGAATTAACATAATATTGTCCTATCCATGTATCATGTGCCATTGTACCATCTTCTCCATAGAAATAATACCAGTTTCCATCAATATTTCTCCAGCCTTTTGCCATCATTCCACTTAATCCTTCGCTGGAATCCCTGTTGAAATAATACCAGTTTCCATTGATTTTCTGCCATCCTGTCTTCATAATGCCTATACTGCTTGAACTGCTTTCATCAAGATAATAATAAGCTCCATTTAAATTAATAAATCCTGTTGCCATTTGGCCATTTCCGTAAAAATAATACCAATTACCATTTTCATAATACCAGCTTGTCCTGACACTTCCATCCTGATATAGCCAATACCAGTTCTGACCATTGCTGTACCATCCCTGTTTTAATTCTTCATTTCCTAACTTTATATTATGATTTAAATCAGGTCCTCCTGATACGTTTTCTATCTTTGCATTTTTATTAGGAATCACAACATCTATTGGACAGGCAGAAAATGCACCTGCACCTACCTCTGTTACTGTAATTGGAATTTCAATATGAGCCAAGTTTATAGAATCTGCAAATGAATGTGCTCCAATTTTTTTTACTCCTACTGGAATCTTTACACTTGTTATGGCTTTACCATTGCCATATTGAAATTTATTTTCCACATCAATGTAAGCAAAAGCACTATCTGCTATTTCAACTACATTATCTGGAATTACAATATCACCACTTGCATTTCTTCCATCTATTAAAATATTGTTGACTATGACGTATGGATCTGCTTTTCTCTTAGCATCAATCCATGACGTATTTTCAAAGGCACTGTCACCTATTGAAATTACACTTGATGGTATTTCAATACTGCTTAAATTTTTACATCCGAAAAATGCAAGACTTCCAATCTGAACAACAGTGCTTGGAATTTTAACACTAGTAATCTTTTCATTTTCACTAAATCCATATTTCTTTATTTTTGATACAACACATCCATCAATTTTTTCAGGTATTTCAACATTTCCACTTAATTCATCATGCTGCCATATGGAAAGTGTTCCATCAGCTTCTTTTTCGTATGACCATGTAATATTGTTTTTATC
>JBJEJM010000167.1:0-3601 GCA_051878075.1 Clostridium sp.
ACATGAGTTTATATTCGTACAGACTGCACAAAGATATAAAAGAGGAAAAACCGAAAAATACATACAAAGAAAGAGATTTAAGGCTCATGAACACCTTTCAGTTAAGGGAAATATGCAGCAGGGAAAAACTTGTGAAAAGTATAGTGAATCCCCTTGATAAAGAAGAGCTTATAAGCCTTATCATGAAGTATAGGGGAGAAAAGGAAAAGCTGCTTATAAATAGGCATCTTATTGGCGGGTTTGAGAGGATTGAAAGATTTTTAAAGAGAAGCCGTAAGGATATTATAAATGCAAAGAACATAGATTACCCAAGCAAAATTACTCTTTATGGAGATCTTGCAGTAGGCATCTATGATAATTATAGAGTAAATTTTGAAAAAGATATGCTTGATGAAAGCAATGTGCTTTTAGTTGATGAGAATTATAAAGTATGCAGTATCTTTAATATTAAAAAGGTAGTCAAAAATAATGAATGCAGTTATTTTTTAATAAAGTCTGACAAAATTCAGGCTAGGGAAAGTGAAAGCAGGCATTATAATATGTTATTTTTTGATGAAAAGAACTCTGATGCAATATACAACACATATGAAGGTGATGATATTTTTGTTGAATCATCAATAAGTTTTATGTGTGTTCCAGTATTAGAAGTTGATGTGAGAAATGTAGAAGAAGCAGAAAGGCCTCTTGCCATAGATTTTGGTACATGTAATACTACTGCAGGAATTTATATTAATAAGGAAGTATTTTCAGATTTTCATAGAGATATTAAAAAAGAAGAATATGAAGAGGACAATATAAGTCTCTTAAAGATACTTAATGAAAATAAAGGTGATGCTTATTATACTCCTCTTATTCCAAGCATTGTAGGGATAAAAAAGCTTGAAGAAAATTATAAAACAGCTTCAGGAACTTTAGATAAACAGAATAATGATTATGTTGACAGTGAAAATCGAATTGTGAAATATATCTTTGGATATGAAGCACTTGCAGAATCAAAGAAAAGATATGTTGATGATAATCTTACTGTATTTTATGACATAAAGAGATGGATAAGTGATTTTGAAAAATATGAAAAAGTAATTGATATAGATGGGAAAACTGGTTTCGTTCAAAGAAAGAACATAATAAAAGCATATTTAGAGCATATTATATCCCTTGCAGATTCTTATTTTAAATGCAGGTTTAAGAATATCTATATATCATGTCCATCTAAGCAGAAATATAAATTTCACAGCTTATTCAAGGAAATATTGAGTGATTATAATGTGCAGAGTGATAATATGCTTGAAGAAAATGCAGCTGTTCTATACAACACAATTTATGACCTTATACGCAGGAAAAAGTATGAAGAGAACGTTTTATATAAAGCACTCATAATAGACTGTGGAGGCGGGACTACAGATCTTTCAGGATGTACATTCAGAATAAAAAATAACAGGGTTTCTTATGAAGTGGATATAGAGACATCTTATGAAAATGGAGATACGGATTTTGGAGGAAATAATCTGACTTTTAGAATACTGCAGTTTATAAAAATACTTATGGCAGATGTTTTAAATGGATATGATGGAAGCATCAAGAAAGCAATAATAGATGAGTTCAATATAGATATATTCAGATATGTAGATAAGTATGGAATTGATAAACTTTATGAAATTTTAGATGAGGAATATGAAAGAGCAGAAAATGTTATTCCCACAAAATTCAAATTATATGAAGGAAGAAGCAGGGAAGATTACTGTAAGGTAAGGAGCAATTATTATTTCTTGTGGAACCTGGCAGAAGAAACAAAAAAAGTTTTCTTTGAAAATCCTGAGATTTTGAAGATAGTGCTTTCATCATCAGAATCAGAAGATAAAGAGAGCATAAATATCAGGTATGATAAATGGAAGCTGTCTTACATAAATAATGGAGAGTTTATATATGTAAAAGAAGGACCAGAAGTAGTGTTGACTACTTATGAAATCACTACAATATTGAAAGGTGATATTTATAACATAATAAAAAAGTTTTTAGAAAAACTCTATGAAAATGATGAGTTATATGATTATTCACTTATCAAGCTTACAGGACAGTCATGTAAAGTAGATGTATTTAAAGATGCATTGAAAGAATTTATTCCAGGAAGGATAATCGAAGTAAATAAGAGCAGAAAATCATCTGTTGATGAATATGAATTGAAATTGTCATGTATAAAAGGAGCACTTAAATATCTTTATTCAAGGAACTTTGGATATGCAGATATATCTATAAGAAATAATGTGCCTTTACTTCCATACGTGGTGACAGCATACACACATACTGGAGAAGAAAAGGTGCTTATCAAAGGCAGAAAGATAAATAAAGGTTCCATTTCAAGATTTATGGATAAGATTATCTTGAAAATTTATCTTAAGGATAATGAGGAAAATGTAAAGTATGTATATGATTATACATTTAAAAAAGAAGAAATGGAAAAGGTAGATTCAAGAACCATAGGAGAGAGATATCCTAATATAAATCAACATGAAACAGATAACATAGAAAATAATGAAATCAAGTTTTTTGTATGGGCAGAAGAAGAAATGTGGGGCTTTTATGTTTTAGCAGTACTGCGTGAAGATCATGAATTATATATAGGAAAAGAAAAGCTATATTATTTTGAAAATGATGAATGGGAGAAAAACTTCTTTGATGGTATGAACTAGGAAAAGGGGGAAAAATCAGTGTTTGAAAATAGATATCCGCTTTTTAACAGTGGAAGGCTGTTAAAGATAGACATGCTTAAGGAATTAAGGGATTTTCCAAGGGAATTCTTTAATATAAATTTTGAAAAATATTCTGATGGAATAATAGGCGGCTGCGGCATAGATGTTACAGATAACTTTATTGTGGTGAAGAAAGGGATAATAAAGCATGATAATATTCTGTATTTATTAAAACAGGATGCTACCATTGCTTATGAAAATAATAATAGACTCACTGTATTAAAGGTTAAATTTTTACCCAAGGATAAAGATAGTGATTTTGAAAAAGATTCTACAGAAATGTATTTAGATGAAGATTCAAAGATAAATGAAAATGAAATGGAAATATGCAGATTCCAGCTTAGAACTGGTGCAAGGCTTAGGATAAATCATGTTGATTTCAATGATCTGGCTACAGAATACGATACAGTGAATTTAATTCATGCACCATATGCAGCCTATGGAGAAAGCAGTTTATGTCCAGAGATTTTAAGAAGGTTTGGAAGTGAACTTTTAAAATGCAGGGTAGAAGATCCCTGGGATATATCATTTGGAATGAACTGCATACAATCAAAAGAACCTATGCAGAAGGAAATAATAATAGATTATTTAGTTTACAAATTGAATATTGAAGATAAACAGTATTCAAATGAAGATATATATTACTATCTTTTAGATGTACTGAATAAAGCCAAAGATGGATCAGGCAGCGGAGGACGTCATGGCAGGAGGGGAACTAGGAAGATACTTATAGATTAGTAATGATGTGATGAGGGAGATGAGTAAATTGAGTAAAGATGTTGATGAAAAAATATTGGACTTTATAAATGAAGCAGAAAAAAGAGAATTAAAAAAAGATATTACAAGTGGGCCAG
>JBJEJM010000168.1:0-3586 GCA_051878075.1 Clostridium sp.
GCAAAGAATATGGAAACGAATTTAAAATTTCATTTAGTCAATATATTAAGAATATCTAGTATATTTTTAATGTATATGAAAATAGAAAAAAGAGCTGAACACTAATTATTTAGTGCAGCAGCTCTATTATTTGTTTAAAAAATTATATTTCTATTATTCTTCAGTCTTTTCTTCTTGTTTAGGAAGAATTTTTATACCTAAATCATCTAATTGCTTTTCTTCAACTACATTTGGAGCTTCACTTAAGTAACAGAATGCATTTTGGTTTTTAGGGAATGCTATAACATCCTTAATGTTTTCAGTTCCAGCTAGGAACATTATCATTCTGTCTAATCCAAATGCTAATCCACCATGTGGTGGTGCTCCAAATTTTAATGCTTGTAATAAGAATCCAAATGAATCCCAAGCTCTTTCTTCTGTAAATCCTAAAGCTCTAAGCATTCTTTCCTGGATAGCCATATCGTGGATTCTGATAGATCCTCCACCTAATTCTTCACCATTTAATACTAAGTCATATGCCTTAGATCTTACTCTTCCTGGATCAGATTCAACAAATTCTAAATCTTCATCCATAGGTGCTGTGAATGGATGGTGACAAGCCTTGTATCTTCCTTCTTCTTCGCTGTATTCAAAGAATGGGAATTCAGTAACCCATGTAAAGTTAAATTCGTTCTTATCTTTGATTAAATCAAATTCTTTAGCTAAGTGTAATCTTAATGCACCTAAGCTTGGTAATACTACAGAATCTTTGTCTGCTACTATTAAAATAGCATCTCCTTGTTCTGCATTCATAGTCTTAACTATTGCATTTGTAACATCATCAGTTAAGAATTTAGCTATTGAAGATTTAACTCCATCTTCTTTAAGCTGAATCCATGCAAGACCTTTTGCTTTATAAGTCTTAACAAATTCACCTAACTTATCAAGAGGTTTTCTTCCAAGTGAAGCTCCTCCTTTTAAGCATAATGCTCTTACTGATCCGCCTGCTTCAATTGCTGATTTGAATACAACGAAATCCATATCTTTAACATCTTCTGTTATATTAGTGATTTCCATACCAAATCTTAAGTCTGGCTTATCTGAACCATACTTATCCATAGCTTCTTTGAATGTCATTCTCTTTATTGGAAGCTGTACATCCACTCCAGCTACTTTCTTAAATACATAAGCTATTAAGCCTTCATTTAATTCCATTATATCTTCTTGTTCTACAAAGCTTAACTCCATATCTACCTGAGTAAATTCTGGCTGTCTGTTAGCTCTTAAATCTTCATCTCTGAAACATTTAGCAATTTGATAATATCTATCAAATCCAGACATCATTAATAACTGCTTATATATTTGTGGAGATTGTGGAAGTGCATAGAACATTCCTGGATAATTTCTTGATGGAACTAAATAATCTCTTGCTCCTTCTGGAGTTGATTTACCAAGAACTGGAGTTTCAACATCTAAGAAATTATGTTCTTCTAAATAATCTCTTATAGCTTTAGTAGTCTTGCTTCTGATTTGGAAGATTCTCTGCATGTCAGGTCTTCTTAAATCTAAATATCTATATTTTAATCTTATATCTTCAGCTGTATCTAAATTTTCTTTTATTATTATTGGTGGAGTTTCAGATTCTGAAAGAATTTTTATAGATTCACATTTTAATTCAACATAACCTGTAGGCATGTTTTCATTAACGCTTTCTCTTTTAACTACTTCTCCTGTTACTGCTAAACAGTATTCAGGTCTTACACCTTTAGCTCTTTCAAAAGCTTCTGCATTTATTTCTTCACCAAAAACAACCTGCATGATACCTGTCTTATCTCTTAAATCAATAAATTCAAGTCCACCAAGCTTTCTGTTTCTTTGAACCCATCCCATTAAGGTAATTTTTTTACCTATATGTTCTTCTCTAGGTTCGCCACACATCATTGTACGCTTTAATCCGTTTAAAGCTTCACCCATTTGTTATTCCTCCTTTAATCAGTTAACAGTTTAATATAAAATTTTTATGAAACTTATTTTATGTTATACCTTGCAGTTTAATATGTAAATTATAAGGCATATATATTTTTCTAAATTAATATTTTTAAATAAACTGAAACTGGTAAAACTGCTCTGCTTTTAATTATGCAGTTCAAAAAACATCTTTCTCTTTATTGTATAATAGAAATCAAAAATTTACAATTAACAATAATATTTTATCTTTAAAATAAATAATTTACAATTATATTTCCAGTGAAACCATAATTAATTTATATTTTTGTAAATTATCATTACTAGACTTTAAGCTCTCACAAACAAATTGCTGCTGTTTATGAGAGCTTAATTTTAATTATTTTTCACTTACTATCTTTACAATTCCCTCTAAGTTATCCATTGAAACTTCAAAAATTTCACCGTCACTCATTCTCTTTAAGTTAATCTTCTTATTTGTTAATTCATCTTCACCTAAAATTGTAGTAAATGCTGCTCCTAATTTATTTGCATACTTCATTTCAGCTTTTACGCTTCTTCCCATGTGATTTATTTCACATTTTGCGCCTAATACTCTTAATTCACTTGCAAGCTTGAATGCAGATTTCTTTTCTTCTTCCCCTCTTGCAGCAATGTATAAATCAATATGGTTTTCTTTTGGAATTTCAATTCCTTCATTTTCAAGAGTCATTATTATTCTTTCCATTCCAATAGCAAATCCTACTGCAGGCATTTCAGGACCTCCAAGCTCTCCTACAAGCTTATCGTATCTTCCTCCACCACATACTGTGAAATCATCATTGATTATTTCAAAAATAGTCTTTGTATAATAATCTAATCCTCTTACAATGCCTGGGTCTACCACATAAGGAATTCCTAGGACATCAAGATATTCCTTTACAGTATTAAAGTGAGTTTCACATTCTTCACATACATAATCTAAAATCTGTGGAGCATTTTTTGTGATTTCATTACACTTCTTTTCTTTACAGTCTAAAATTCTCATAGGATTCTTTTCAAATCTTGATTTACAAGTATCGCAAAGGCCATCATAATTTTCTTGTAAGAATTTCTTTAATGCTTCATTATATTTAGCTCTACATGTTGGACATCCTAAATTGTTAATATGAAGGCTTAAACTCTTTAATCCTAACTTATTTAAAGTATCCATAGCTACTTTGATTGCTTCAACATCCATTGTTGGTTCTTTAGAACCAAATACTTCTATACCACATTGATGGAATTGTCTAAGTCTTCCCTTTTGAACATTTTCATATCTAAAAGTTGGTGATATATAGTATAGTTTTGTAGGCTGTGCCTCATTAAATAATCTATTTTCTATGAAAGCTCTAACAGCTGGTGCAGTTCCTTCTGGTTTTAAAGTTATGCTTCTGTTACCTTTATCATTAAAAGTATACATTTCTTTTTGAACAATATCAGTTGTATCCCCTACACTTCTTTGGAATAATTCTGTGTGTTCAAAGATAGGTGTTCTTATTTCTCTTATACCATAAGTTTTAGTTACATCTCTAAATACGCTTTCCACATAGTGCCATTTATATGCATCCTGTGGAAGCATATCCTTGGTACCTTTTGGTGCTTGAATTTCATTTGCCATTTT
>JBJEJM010000169.1:0-9754 GCA_051878075.1 Clostridium sp.
TATACTATAATGGAGCATCATTAATTATTGATCCTGAAGGAAATGTATTAAATGATATAAGTCATGATGAAGAACTTATAATTCAGGAGATATCTACAGATAAAATTAGAAGTATCAGAAAAAGGTTCAACTTAAAAAAGGATAGAAGAGAAAATTTATATAGAATTTATTAAAATTGTGATATTAGTAAATAATATTTTAACTAGAACTAAGGAGTTTGTGCAGGAATTATTAAACAATAAATTAAGAAATACTGCAGGAGCTCCGTTTTTTATTAAGAAATTGTCGAATTGCATTTACAATAGTAGAATAATATGGTATACTACATACTATTGATAATCATTTTCAACTATATTTTTAATAATAATATAAATTTAATGAAAATACAAAAAGTATGTATTTATACAGTATATACTTTACTTGTTATTGAATCTATTTTTGAAAAGCTAATAAAAATTATAAGGAGAAACTTACAACAATGATGATTAACAAAAGATTAATAGGAGTATGTGAAGAATCAAAGAAATATATAGCTTTAACAGTCCTATCAAGCTGGGTATCAATTGTATGCAATATAGCTATTATTCTTTTTATAGGACAATTTATAAATCAGCTTTATTTAGGCAGAGAATATATTTTTAATTCGGAAATAAGCCTTAAGGAAACTTTTTTACAATTTCATTTAACTGAGAATTTATCATTATTATCAGCATTAGGAATTATAGCAGTCCTGTTGATTATAAGATATGTAAGTAATATTTTATATGGAAAATACTCATTTATGGCTTCAGCAAATGCAAGAATTACGCTGAGAGAACTTATTTATAAGAAATTATTAAGGCTTGGAACGAGTTATTCAAATGTTCAAAGCACTTCTACAATAGTACAGATAACTATTGAAGGGGTAGAAGCATTAGAAGTTTACTTTGGAAAATATCTTCCACAGTTTTTTTATTCAATGCTTGCGCCAATAACTCTATTTATAGTTATATCGTTTATATCACTTAAATCAGCAATAATATTTTTAATCTGTGTACCATTAATTCCAATATCAATTATTGCAATAATGAAAATGGCTAAAAAAATATTAAAAGAATATTGGAACAGCTATGCTGATCTTGGAGATACATTCTTAGAAAATCTTCAAGGTTTAACTACATTAAAAGTATTTGATATTGATGAGCAGCGACATGAAAAAATGAATGATGAAGCGGAATCATTTAGAAAAATAACAATGAAGGTTCTAAGCATGCAGCTGAATTCAATAAATGTTATGGATTTAATTGCTTTTGGAGGAGCAGCCCTTGGAACAATAACAGCTATTATAGAATTTAGAAATGGAAATATAGGTATTGGTGATCTTTTTGTAATAATACTTCTTTCATCTGAATTCTTTATACCTTTAAGACTTCTGGGGTCATATTTCCATATAGCAATGAATGGAATGGCAGCATCTGATAAAATATTTGCTTTATTAGATTCACAAGAAAGAGAAAAGAATGCTATTGATGTTCCAGTAAGTAAATTAGATAACCTTTCATTAGAGTTAAATAACGTTAATTTCAGTTATGATGGACAGAGAAATGTAGTAAATAATGTATCTATGGAAATCAAGAACAAGAATCTTACTGCAATAGTTGGCGAAAGTGGAAGTGGTAAGAGTACAATAGCTTCTTTAATTCTTAACTCAAATGTTGTTACTGGCGGAGAAATAAAGTTAAATGGAATCAATATTGATAATATATCTTTAGAAGATCTATACAGCAAGATATCACTTGTATCAACTAACAGCTACATATTTAATGGCACAATATTAGATAACTTATTAATGGGCAAAACTAATGCATCTAAATCAGAAATAAATGATGCACTTAAAAAAGCAAGATTATATGATTTTGTAGTGTCTTTAAAAGATGGAATTAATACAAATGTAGGTGAAGGGGGAAGTTCACTATCTGGTGGACAGAAGCAGAGACTGGCTCTTGCAAGAGCGATTCTTGGAAATAGAGAAATGATTATATTTGATGAAGCAACTTCAAATATTGATATTGAAAGTGAAGAATTAATATGGGAATCAATTTACGAACTTGCAGAAAATAAATCTATATTAGTTATTTCTCATAGGTTAGCAAATGTAATACAGGCAGACCAGATATATGTAATGAAAAAAGGAAGTATTGTTGAATCTGGAAACCATGATGAACTTTATAATATGAAAGGCGAATATTACAATATGGTTAATAATCAGAATCAATTAGAAAGTGCAAGGGAGGTTTCTTAGATGAATAGAAGATCAGGTTTTCAGATAATGAAAAGACTAATAGTTGAATTAAAGCCTCTTACACCATTTATGTTTATAACAATATCAATGGGGGTTTTAGGGTTTCTTGCAGCTATAGCAATAGCATCTTTTGCAGCAGTTGCCCTTGGAGCATTGATTGGTGAAGTAACTAGATTTACGTTTAAAAGTGCAGTTACAATAATGATTGCAGCTGCAGTACTTAGAGGGCTGCTTAGATATGTTGAACAGCTTTCAGGGCATTATATTGCATTTAAAATACTTGTAATCTTAAGAGATAAAGTTTTTTCAGCTTTAAGAAAATTAGCCCCTGCTAAACTTGAAGGTAAAGAAAAGGGAAATTTAATTTCTCTTATAACATCTGATATAGAGCTTTTAGAAGTATTCTATGCTCACACTATAGCACCAATCACAATTGCAATAATAACTAATTCAATAATATCAGTTATATTGTTTATGATTAATCCATGGTTTGGAATTATTGGTGCAGTATTTTTCTTAATTGTAGGTTTTGTAATACCTTATGCTTCATCAAAATCAGCAAAAGAAGCAGGGGTAGAATACAGAGATAAGTTTGGAAAGAGTAATTCATACATATTAGATTCTCTTAGAGGATTAAAAGAAATACTGTTATTTAATCAAGGAAAGAGAAGATTAGATAATGTTAATCAGAATTCTCATGAATTAAATGATAGCTTATCGAAAATTAAAAATCATGAAGGAATAATTAGAGGATTAACAGATTTAACAATAATGATGGCAATACTATCATTTGTTGGGATTGGATTTATATTATTCATAAATGGTGAAATATTATTATCAACTATGATAATAGCAGTGGTTATAATAGCATCGTCATTTGGTCCAGTTGTTGCATTAAGTAATTTATCTAACAACCTACTTCATACATTTGCATGTGCAGAAAGAATCTTCAACTTGTTAGATGAAGAGCCAGTTGTAAATGAAGTTGAAGGGGATGAAGAATTAGAAAGCAGATTAATTAAGTTTAGTAATGTTACATTCTCATATCCTAATAGAAAAGAAAAAATATTAAATGATGTAAGTATAGATATTAACAAAGGTGATAAGATTGCACTTATTGGAGAAAGTGGAATAGGAAAGAGTACTTTTGTAAAACTTATAATGAGATTCTGGGATATTAATTCTGGAAGCATAACTATAGATAATAAAAATCTAAAGAATATACCAACAAAAGCAGTCAGAAGAACTCAGACATTAGTGAGCCAGGAAACTTATCTATTTAATGAATCTATATTAGATAATATAAAAATAGGTAATCTGAATGCATCTATGGATGAAGTTATAGAAGCAGCTAAGAAAGCATCTATACATGATTTTATTATGAGCCTTCCTAAAGGATATGATACTAAGGCTGGAGAGCTTGGGGGAATCCTTTCATCAGGTGAAAAGCAGAGAATAGGACTTGCGAGAGCATTTGTAAGTAATGGAGATGTTCTTATACTTGATGAACCAACAAGTAACTTAGATACACTAAATGAAAGCCATATATTAAAATCTATAAAAGAAAACTGTGCAGATAAGACTATAGTGCTTATATCACATAGAAAATCTACAACATCTATATGCAATAAGGTATATAAGTTAGAAAATCAAAAAATAGTAAATGAATAAATAAAATTAAGGGGATTGAATTTAATCCTCTTAATTTAAGAAAATATATTGATAATGACTTTCAAAATCGAAAATGATATTTACAGAATGATTTTGAAATATGGAGGATAAATGTTATGGGTAGACCAGGAAGAGTTGAACATGAAAAAGAAGTAATAAAACTTATGATAGAAATTTACTGTAAAAAAAAGCATGGTAAAAAGGATTGTCTATGTGAAGAGTGTGAGGAGTTATTAAATTATGCTCATTTAAGATTATCACGCTGTAAGTTTGGTGATGAGAAGACAACATGCGGAAAATGTAAAATTCATTGCTATAAAAAAGATATGAGGGCTAAGATAAAGGATGTAATGAGATTTTCAGGGCCTAGACTAATAGTATATAAGCCAGTTGAGTTAATTAAACATATGATGTATTAAACATTTAAAATAATGATAATTATAATCATTAACAATAAAACTGATTATATAATTATAAAAATTGAAAATAGTGTTATTAATATATTTAGGAATCCAAGGGAGTAATTTATTATGAATAAAATAAAAAAGTATATGTATGTAACTGCAGGAATAATTTCTGTGATTTTAGGGTCCATAGGAGTTGTATTGCCTGTATTGCCGACTACTCCATTTTTATTGCTTGCATCTTTTTGTTTTGCAAAGGGGTCTGATAGATTTGATAGATGGTTTAAGAGTACTAAATTGTATAAAAAACATTTAGAATCCTTTGTTAATAATAGAGCAATGACATTAAAACAAAAATGGACATTATTGCTCTTTGCAGATTTTATGATGATGTTTCCTTTAATAATCTTAGATAGTTTAGTTGTAAAAGGAATCATAGTTATAGTGATAATCTGCAAATATTATTACTTCTTTACTAAAATAGAAACAATAAAAGAAAAAAATATAGAATAGGTTATTAAAATTAGGGTGGAAACATGAAAAATAAAATTATATCTACAATGCTGGCTGCAACAATAGTATGTGGAACTATACCAGTACAATCTGCAGAAATACAAGGACAGTCTATAACTACCGGATCATTGATAAGTGAAAATAACAAACTACAGGATGGTACATATACTATTCCTGTTACTGCAAAGAATGAATCAAAACCTGAGGAAGATTCAACAGCAAATAAGTATTTAAATAATACAAGCAATCTTTATATAAAAGATGGAAAAATGTTTTTAGAATTAAAGTTTAAAGATGCTGCACCAATAAAAGAGATAGGTGTAAAAGTTAATGATGCAGAACCAGATGAATGTGATATTCAAGGAGTTGGTTCTGGAGATATAACACTAATATTTAGTATTGATTCGTTGGATGATACTATTGTACTTCCAATGAAAATTAGTCCAATGTCCTTTATAACAGTTAATGCTTCAGCAATTATAGAACTTGATAAAAGTGAACTGAGAGATGAAAATGGAGATATTGTTGACTTAGGTTCAATACCAGGAAATGGCGGAGATATAGATAGTGAACCTGGAGATGATGGATCAGATGATAATGAATCAAATGATAGTGATATTGAAACAGATGATGGTTCTGAAGAGAATGGATCAGATAAAAATTTAAGCGATATACTTGAAGAAGGTCTTGTATATACTGTAGAAAATAAGGCATTAAATGAGACTTCATCTGCTGAATCACTTGCCAGACAATTTCTTGATAGTACAAGTAAATTAGAAGTTGAAAATGGAACTACATATGTGACAATAAAATTTTTAGGCAGAAGCCTTATGAGTAATCAAAAAATATTAGTTAATAATGTTGAAACGCCATATGAAGTAATTAATGAATCTGAAAATGCATCAAATGATGAATTAGATATTAAATTTCCTATAACATCATTGAATGATAAAATAAAGATTTCAATGTATATAAGTGCAATAGACCAAAATGTTGCATTTAGATTACAATTTGATGAAACTACTGTAAAAGATCCAGATGGAAATAGTGTAAATGTTGGATCAGGAAGCGAAGATAAAATAGAAGATGCTCCTGAATTAGATTTAACTGTAAATAAGAAATATAAAGGTTCTAATATTGTAAGAGGAAGTAATGGAGATACAACTCCGATTATAGCTAACTATATTGAGGAATACAGTATAGTTGAAGTTGCTGATAATAATCTTTATGTTTATATAACATTTACAAATTCTAGTGTAATGACCTATCGTGAACTTACAGTAAATGGTGTTAAACAGAATTTTAGCTCAACAGTAAATTCTAATGGAAGTTATACAATAAAGGTCAAGCTGAATTCTATTAATGATGAAATGGAATTTACAAATCTACTTACTAAAAGTATAAGTGATGGATTTAAAATAAAAGTTAATGGAAATACGCTTGTAGAATATAAAGAAGAAAGTAATGGTTCTAACAGCAGCAGTGATAGTTCAGATGATGATGATTTAGATGATGGCAAATATACAATAAAAAACAAAGTATTAAAAGAAGATTCAGATAGTGAATCTATTGCAAGAGATTACGTAGATACAGAAAGTGAAATTGAAGTTAAAAATAATAAGATGTATCTAACATTGAAATTCACAAAAGGATCACTAATGTCAAATATATCAGTGAAAGTTAATGATAAAAAAGTTAGTCATGAAGTTGTAAAAAAATCTGGAGATAAATATTATATAAAATTTAAGATAGGAAGCTTAAGTGATGAAGTTCTTGTTTCATCTAGGATTATGAATAGCATGGATGTAAAATTCAGAGTTCTATTAAGAAGCAGTACTATAGAAGAAATAGACAGCGATGATGATGAATCAATAGAAAATGATGATGAACTATCAGGACCAGATAGCAGTGATTCAGATAATATAAATAATAACACAAGCGGTAGTGAAGGAAATAGTACAGGTGGAACTGGAAGTGAAAATATATCATCTGGAAATGAAAATTCATCATCAAGCATAGATAATAGCACGACAGAAAGTTATACAAGAACTACTTATTCAATTAAGAATAAGGTTATATGTGACAGTCAAATAGGATATCAGGCAGCAAGAGATGCAATAAATGAATTAAGCTACTTAGAACATGAAAATAATAAGATATATCTTACATTAAATCTCCAAAAGACTGATTTAATGAGTAATATAAGAGTAAGTGTTAATGGAAATGAAGTTAAGTATAATACGTTCAACAAAAATGCTTCTGCAAAGACAATGAGCATTAAATTTGAAATACCTAATGAAAATCCTAATATAACTATAAAAGCATATATAGGAATGATAAGCAGAGATATATCATTTGGTTTGAATTTATTACAGGACACAAAGACATTTATTAAAAGTGAAGAAATAAATGCGTCACAACTGGAGAATATATCTTCTGGATCAGGAAGCTCAAATGATTATGGTTCATCAAATAATTCATCAGGTGATAGCAGCAGTTCAGTTGATGAAGCTTTAGCAGGGGAAGGTTCTAGTGCTGATATGTCAACTGTAACAGAGCAATTAGCAAACAGTGCTATTGAAGCAAGTGAATATTTTAAAAGATATACTATAAATAATGAAGTAATAAGCGATAGTTCTATGGGAAAAATGATGGCTAGAAAATACCTAAATGAAATAAGCATTTTAGAGGAAATAGATGGTCAATTTTATATAACAGTTACATTTACAGGAACAGGGGCTATGGATAATTTCAGATTTTCTGTTAATGGAGCAGATGTTCAATATGAAATAATTCTTGATGATAGTGCAAATGGAATAAAGTCATTTAGATTCCCAATAAGCTCAGTAAATGACAGTATTCAGGCATATATATTCATAAAGCCTGTAAAGATGAACATAGACTTTGGAATTAAACTCTTAGAAGATACTATGGTACTTATTGAAGAAGGAACTGTAGAAGATGGTACATTAGATCAGGATAGTTCGTTATTAAGTGATATAGTAGATAAAGCAACCAAAAACAGCTCTACAGGTGAGGTGAGTCCAGTAAAGATAGCAATTTCAACGTCTACATTGACAATTGTGTTAAATCAGTTAGTAAACCTATTAACATCATACTTAAAGAATAGAAAGAAAAAAATAAGTATAAGCAAATAAAACTCCTAAAGTAATATAAATAAATTGAAGCCGTATTTTATTTTAAAAAGTACGGTTTTAATTTATCAGCAATGATTAATATAAATTATTGATACTAATAAAAAATAAATAAGACTATACCTTGGATAATATCTATAATTTTTATATTTTCAAGTAAATTAAATAAAGGTCTTATTTTTTTTATTTAAATTGTATATTGTAATGGATTAATTAATATTAATTAAGTTTGGGGGGAATTGATGATATATAATTTTGAAGAAAATGAAATTAGAAAAAAGCAGCTATTAAAGAGGGATATAAAAGACACAGCAGGAAAATGTGCTTTAGTGTTGCTTACATTATCCATATTAACTTTTGTTGGAGGAAGTATAATAATTTATATACTTAAAATCAGGTCAGCTGTTTTAGGAATCAATAATAGTGATAATGGAATGATTTTAGGGATTTCAAAGGAAGGATATAATTTTTTTGTTGGTTATCTGCCATGTATATTTGCTGATATTATAGCAATAATAATCTGTACTATATTTTTTAAGACTAAGATAAAAGAATATATAGCATTAAAAAAAGATGTATCATCGGCTTTTTTAATATCTGGATCATTTGCATCAATAGGTGTAGGAATGATTTCAAGTATTATATTTTTAATATATTCAATGGTATTTAATTCTCAAGGAATTGAAATTCCATCACCAGATTTTAGTATTCCAAAGAATGGTGTTTATCTTGTGCTATTTTTTTCATATACCTGTATTATTGCACCTCTTTTTGAGGAGATAATTTTTAGAGGATATATACTTAACAATATGAGAAGATACGGAAATATTACAGCAGTAATTATATCATCTATATTTTTCTGTATGTTTCAT
Source organism: Clostridium sp. (assembly GCA_051878075.1). Lineage (GTDB taxonomy): Bacteria > Bacillota > Clostridia > Clostridiales > Clostridiaceae > Clostridium. The sequence goes on from JBJEJM010000169.1 coordinate 8,897, forward strand.
TTTAATCTTGTACAGCTTGTTAATCCAATACTAATGGGAGTAATGCTTTCTTTTATAGCTATTAAAAGTGAATCTATTTTACCATGTATAATTGTTCATATGTTTAATAATACTTGTGCTATGCTCACTACAGTTATTTCATATAGTGGTTCACAGTGGATATCTCTTCTATGGGGAAGCTTTTATTATTTGGCTGGAATATCAGCAGTTATTTTTTTTATGTTCAATTATGGTAAGGAATTTATACAAAGTATGAGTGAAAAATATAAATATATGAAATTAAGAAAAAATATTTTTTATTCTTTTTGTAATAAATGGTCAATACTATATATACTATTTTATATATTTATGGTATCAACATCGATAATTGTAAAAAATATTTAATTTATACCACAAGTTACAAAAACATGATAATATATATTATGAAATTAATTATTTAGCTAAATTTATTTGCAATTTAGGATTGAAAAGAACTTAATTTTTAATTTAGGTACATTTATTAAATTTTTTTGACAGATTTTTATATATTTTTTTAATTCTAAATTTAAATAGTATATTACTGAAAGAGAGGACAAAAAATGATTAATGAAAAACTACTTTCGATAATAGAAAATTTAGAAGGAGAGCTTATAAATTTATTTCATGATTTTCATAAGCATCCTGAACTTCCAAATGAGGAATTTCAAACAACAGCAAAAATAAGAAAGTTATTATCAGATGTTGATATAGAAATTTTAGATTTGCCTTTAAAAACAGGTCTTGTTGCTCAAGTTAAGGGAAATCCAAATGGGCCAGTTGTTGCAATAAGATGTGATATTGATGCACTTCCAATAGAAGAAGAGACAAGCCTTTCATATA
>JBJEJM010000169.1:9854-12672 GCA_051878075.1 Clostridium sp.
AATAAAATTAAAAACATAGTAGTAAAAGATATATTGATAGCTTTTTAGTTGTTAATATATCTTTTTTTATAAAATTGAGATTTAAATATTGAACATGCTTTAATTAATATTGTTTTTGCAAATACTATCAGTATATATAACAAAGAAAGGTAATTAGAATAATTTTAATTTGCAATAAAATTTTATATTTTATTAATAAATATATTGACAAAAACACAAATTAAAATTAATATAAATCTGGATAAACACCCCCTATGGGGGGAGGGAGGAAGAAAATGAGTGAAGAAAGAAAAAAAGCATTACAATCTTTAAAAACAGCAAGAGGCCAAATTGATGGCATAATTAAAATGATAGAGGATGATAGATATTGTATAGATGTAGCAAACCAGCTTATGGCAGTACAATCATTAATAAAAAAAGCAGATTTAATGATACTTCAGGGGCATCTTAGACATTGTGTAAAAGAAGCATGTTATAACAATGAACCAGAAGAAAAAATAGAGGAATTTAATAAAGTATTGGAAAAATTGCTTTCAAAATAAGCTGTAAAATAATTTATAAAGTAAGGAGGAAAAAGATGAGAAAGTCATTTAAAATTGAAGGAATGACATGTTCAGCTTGTTCAAGTAGAGTCGAACGATTTATAAGAAAACTTGATGGCGTTAATGAGGCAAGCGTTAATTTTGCAACAGAAACATTAAATGTTGATTTTGATACAGATAAATTGACATTAAATGATATAGAAAATACTGTAATTAAGTCAGGGTATAAAGTTAAGAAAAATATTAAAAGTTATACATTTAAAGTAGAAGGAATGACATGTTCAGCTTGTGCAAATAGAGTTGAGAGAGTAACTAAAAAGTTAGATGGGGTTCAAAGTGCATCGGTTAATTTTGCTACAGAAAAACTTACAGTAAGTGTTGATGAAGAATTGGCAGGATATCTACAGATAAAATCAGCAGTTGAAAAAGCAGGATATAAATTAATTAAGGAAGAAGATAAGAAGGAGCAGAGTAGAAAATTTGATGATAATAAAGTTCTTCTTATAAGATTTATAGTTTCTGCATGTTTTACAATACCATTATTGATAATATCTATGGGACATATGGCAGGGCTGCATTTACCACATATAATTGATCCAATGAGTAATCCATTTAATTTTGCATTAATACAAATTATATTAACAGTACCAGTAATGATTATGGGATATAAATTTTATAAGGCAGGTATAAAAAACTTATTTGAATTAAGTCCTAATATGGATTCGCTGATTGCTATAAGCACTATTGCTGCATTTATATATGGTATATTTGGAATATATAAAATAAAATCTGGTGAAACAGATTATGCAATGCATTTGTATTTTGAATCTGTTGCAGTAATACTGACATTAATAACTTTGGGTAAATATCTTGAATCAGTTTCAAAAGGCAAAACTTCTCAGGCAATAAAAGCATTAATAGGATTAGCTCCTAAAACTGCAACAATAATCAGAAATGATAAAGAAATAGCAGTACCTATAGAAGAAGTTATTGTTGGAGATATAGTAATAGTGAAACCTGGTGAAAAGCTTCCAGTTGATGGTGAAGTAATAGAAGGAAATACAGCTGTTGATGAATCTATGCTTACAGGTGAAAGCATACCAGTAGAAAAAACAGTTGGAAGCAGTGTAATTGGAGCAAGTATAAATAAAACAGGTTATATTAAATATAAAGCAACAAAGGTTGGTAAAGATACTGCATTATCTCAGATTGTTAAGCTTGTAGAAGAGGCTCAGGGTTCAAAAGCACCTATTGCAAAATTAGCAGATGTTATATCAGCATATTTTGTACCAACAGTAATAGGTTTAGCTGTTATAGCTTCAATTGGCTGGTTAATTGCAGGCGAAACTCCGTTATTTGCAATCACAATATTTATTGCAGTTCTTGTAATTGCGTGTCCATGTGCGTTGGGTCTTGCAACTCCTACTGCTATAATGGTTGGAACAGGAAAGGGTGCTGAAAACGGAGTACTTATTAAAAGTGGAGAAGCACTTGAAACAACACATCTTGTAAATACAGTTGTATTTGATAAAACTGGAACTATAACAGAAGGAAAACCAGTAGTTACAGACATTGTGTGCAGTAAAATTTCAGAGGAAGAAATTTTAACTATTGCTGCAAGTGCAGAAAAGGGATCAGAGCATCCACTTGGAGAAGCTATTGTAAAATGTGCAGAAGAGAAAGGATGTTATTTAAAGAAAATAGATGAATTTAAGGCTATACCTGGATATGGTATAGAGGTTAAAATAGATAATAAGGATATATTACTTGGAAACAAAAAATTAATTACTAATAGAATTAATGATATCAGTAAAAATTCAGAAACCTTAAAGTTATTTGAAAAAGGTGAAGATATGGCATCAGAAGGAAAAACACCTATGTATATTGCTATTGATAATACTTTAGAAGGGATAATTGCAGTAGCTGATGTTGTTAAGGAAAATAGCAGAAAGGCAATAGAATCACTACATAATATGGGGATAAAGGTTGCAATGATAACTGGAGATAATAAAAAAACAGCACATGCTATAGCTGATCAGGTTGGAATTGATTTTGTTTTAGCAGAAGTTCTGCCAGAAGATAAAGCAAATGAAGTTAAGAAACTTCAGAATGATAATTTAAAAGTTGCTATGGTTGGAGATGGAATCAATGATGCACCTGCATTGGCACAGGCAGATGTAGGAATAGCAATTGGTTCTGGAACTGATGTAGCAATAGAAAGTGCTGATATAGTATTAATGAAGAGTGATTTAATGGATGTTACTACAGCTATAAAA
>JBJEJM010000169.1:12772-16001 GCA_051878075.1 Clostridium sp.
CCTTCAAGATTTGCATTATTTTTACCAGCACCTTGAGCCATGAAAGGACTTCCGCCCCCTTTTCCATCAATAAGTGAAATAGCATCTTTAAGTATATCATTAACTTTTATTTCTTTGATACCTTTTGTACATGCAAAGATTAAATTAACTTTGTTTTCTGATTTTACAGCCATTAATGCAATTGTATTTGGATTTTCGATTAATTTTGAAGTAAGGTTATTAACATATTTTAGATTCTCATTATCAAATATATTTTTTATTATTTTAAATCCATTTATATTTTCAGCGTTATCAATAAATTCTTTAACCTGATAATTGGCAAGAGCTATATTGAGTGATTTATTTGTTTCATTTGCTTCTTTTAAGCTGTTGTTTAAATTTTTTATACCATTAATAGCTTCATTTTCGTTACAGTTTAGATATTTACAAATTGAATTCTGGAATTCATCTTTTTTATATGAATCTTCAACAGCACGGTTTCCGGCTAAAAATTCAATTCTTGTTCCTTCTTTATGTTTTTCAAATTTTTTTATTTTTATTAATCTTAAATCTAAAGTGCATGTTGGATGAAGACCACAGCATGCATTAATATCGAAATTATCACCAATTTTAACAATTCTTATATCTTCTTTTGTATTTGGAAGTGCTCTCCTTAAAGTTAATTTTTTTAATTCAGATTTTGAAGGTACAAATGATTCTACTTTTAATGCATCACCTATGACTTTATTTGCTAATCTTTCAGCAGTTCTTACTTGTTCTTCAGTTAGTACACCATAAATATCCACAGTACTTATATCTGCACCAAGATGGATTGCAAATGTATTAGCGTTAAAAAGGTTAAAAAAACATCCTGACAATACATGCTGTCCTAAATGCTGACACATACCATCTGTTCTTCTTTCAGAATCAATTGTACATTTGACATTATGTATCTTTATAGGTTTCTTTTCCACTACATGATAGACTATTTCATTTTTTTCATAAACATCTATGACTTTATGATCTCCAATCATGCCAGTATCACAGCTCTGTCCACCACCTCCAGGGAAGAATGCAGTTTTATCTAATTCTACGTGGAATTTTCCGTCAATTTCCTGTATATCTAGTATTTCAGCAGTAAATTCTCTTAAGTAAGGATTATCATAATATAATTTTTCCATTAGTGCGGCCTCCTCGATATTTAGCATTAACTAATAATTATAGAATAATTATATCAAAACTAAAAAAAAAATTACAATACAGTCCATTAATTGTGCAAATTGGATAACATATTAAAAATTACATAAAAAGCAATAAGAATAAATTGGTGTTATGTACAAATAATAAAAATATATTATGTGAAATAGGTGGTGACAGTCTATGAATTTGGTATTTTATATGTTTTTCACATTTATTATTTATTCTTTTGCTGGATGGTTAATAGAGGGATTGTATTCTTTGTATTCAAATGGAACCTTTAAGAAAGAAGGATTTTTAATTGGGCCTATAAAACCAATGTATGGAATAGCAATGACTATTTTGATAATGTGTTATGAAGTGTTTAAAGTGGATAAGATTATTCTTATTATTTTATGTTTCATAGTACCAACAATAGTTGAATACATAAGTGGATATTTATTAAAAAATATATTTAACAGAGTGTATTGGAATTATACAGATTTGAATTTTAATATCAATGGATATGTATGTCTTATATTTTCGTTATACTGGTGTGTTTTAAGTTATATAGGAGTGGTATATGTAAATAATTTAATGTGGCATATATACATTATCAATAAAATATTAATTAATAAATTATCTACAATACTAATTTTTATATGTATAATAGATTTGATTCTTTCAACAATGCATTGTATTAAATATAAAAACATATAAAATAATGTTATTAAATTCTGCTTATATAACATATTAATTAAGAATTGCTAATTAAGAATTAGGATTTATGAATAAATTTAAAAATGGTTTTATTTATATCCTAAAACTTAATCTGCAATTCTTAATTTCTTTGAACATTTAAGTCACTATTATTTGTACGTACATTAATTTTTGCTGATTTATCTTTATTGAATAAGTCATCTTTATCAGCATTTAAGGTACCAGAAAGAGTGTTAAAATTTACTTCATATCCTAAATCAGAAGGTAATAACAAATTGATATCACCAGATACAGAATTCAGGAATATATCTTTTAAATTATCTCTAAAAGTTAAGTACATATTTCCAGTTGAAGTATTTGCAGTAAGATTTTCAACACTTCCATTAAAATTAATAGATCCAGACGTATTTGCTAAATTTGTTTCTTTAGCTGAAATTACAGAATCCAAATTAATATCTCCACATGAACTTGATGAATATATATAGTTGAATTTAGAATTTTCTAATGTTATATCACCATTTGCACTAGATAAACTTATAGAATTACAAGAAAAATCGTTTATGTCTATATTGCCACTATTTGTTGTTATTTTTAATCTTATTCTACTAGATATGAATTCAGGTATTTCTATAATTATATTTGTGAAATCAGGAATATCAACATTTGATGAAAATACAATTTTGTTACCATTATCTGTATAATTCAATCTGACATCTGAAGTAAATAAACCTTTAATTTTTACATTTAGTATATCACTATTACTATTGATTAATTGAATATTCTGAGAAGTTATATTGAAATTAATTTCCGATATATTATTATCAATATCATAATTGCATGAAGAATATGGATTAATTAACTCAGAAAAAGCATTATTAAAATGAAGATAAAGAAAATCTGAAATAGATTTTGATTTATCAATATAATTTGCTAAATTATAGCCACTCTGAGTAAGAAGAATATAACCAGAAGTATAGAAGAAGACTGTTAAAACTAACATAATCATAAGAAATAATTTGATTTTTCTAGTAATAAATTTTTTACTCATTATGATGTCCTCCTTTAGATTTGAATAAATTTAAAATTTTTTTACACTGTCTAAAGAAGAATTTAAATAAATAATAAAGAAAATAAAGCATCAATATTGAAAGTGTAATTGAGCCAAGAGCAAATAAGACTATAACCTTGTCAGGAAAATCAGTAATAAATTGAGGAAGATTAGGAATTTCAAAAAAAACTGAAAAGGTTTCTCCTATTAAAATTGCTATACTGCTAATTAGAATACTGATAGGGATAAATATAATTCCAATTATAGTAGTCAGTATAGGGAAAAAGATAATAAGACCCAGTATAA
>JBJEJM010000170.1:0-3511 GCA_051878075.1 Clostridium sp.
TCATAATTTAGAAAAAACTGTTGAAAATGTTGTCAGGACTTTGAGATGAATATAAATTTGAAATATTATTTTTCGTCAAAAATGACGAAAAATAATATAGTTAAATAAACAATCGGAGGGATGTGCATGACAATATATACTATAGGACATTCTAATTATCCTGAAGAAAGACTTATAGATATGCTTAAGAATTATGAGATAGATACAGTGGTTGATATAAGAGGAACTCCTTATTCAAAATATAATGTTCAATATAATAAGGAAACTATTGAAAATACATTAAAATCTAAAGGATTTATTTATATTTATATGGCAAGGGAACTTGCAGCTAAGCGCATGAAGAAAATTTCCTACAACAAAGAAGGTTATGCAGATTTTGAAAAAGTAATTGAAGAGGAAGAATTCATAAGTGGAATAAAAAGACTGAAAAATGGATGTGACAAAGGTTATAAAATTGCACTCCTTGGAGCAATGCAGGATCCTATAAGATGCCATAGAAGCATACTATGTGGAAGGGCATTAAGGGATGCTGATTTTACTGTAAAGCACATATTAGATGATTATAGTACATGTTCCCAGGAGGAAATTGAAAGCCGTCTGTTGGACAAATATTTTCCAGACAGGGCACAGATAACTATTGATTCATTAATTGGTCAGGGAATGGATGAAGAGGAAATGATAAAGGAAGGCTACAGAAAAGCCAATAGGGAAATCGGTTACAGAATTGAAAATATTAAAAATTAAATACACTGGTTTAAATCCATTTCATATAATTATATTATGCAGTAATTAGTATTGGATAAATTTATGAAAGCCAAAAATATAATAATAAATTTGAAATCAAAATTCAGAAAAGAAGGTTCAGAAGTTACATCTGATAATAGAGACTACGAATCTAATGTGACAAACTTAGTAAATAAAAATGGATACAGCAGCAATACGCAATTTCTTATTTACGTGGATTTAAATAGTTTTAAGGTGAATATTTTTAAAGGGAAAAAGAATAACTGGGTAATTGTCCACAGCTATTTATGTACAATTGGAAAAAACTCTACACCAACTCCAAAGGGAAGTTTCCAGATAGGAGCTAAAGGATTATATTTTGGAGTCAGCAAAGGGTATAAATGCTGGTATTATTCCAGCTTTAAGGGAAATTATTTATTCCATTCAATAATATATAATTTAGATGGATCTGTCAGAGATGGAAGACTGGGAATGAAATTATCTGATGGATGCATAAGACTTGCCAAGGTTAATGCAAAATATATATATGACAATGTTCCACAAGGTACAAAAGTTATTATTAATTAGAATTGAAATAGTATTAGTAATCATATTTCTGCTTGCTAATACTATTTTAATTGTTATATATTTTTTTATGAAGTATAATGGTTAAGACAAATAATAGAATAAGGAGCTGTAAATAGAGTTGAGTAAAGTTATTGTTATAGGAGCAGGTCCTGCTGGAATTATGGCGGCAATTGAAGCAAGCAGAAATCATGATGTAATCTTGGTTGATGGTAATGAAAAAATAGGAAAAAAGCTTTTTATTACTGGAAAAGGAAGATGTAACGTTACAAACGCAAAAGATATCTCGGAATTTTTTGATTACATACCAGGCAATCCTCATTTTTTATATAGTGCATTATATACATTTACAAATGAAGATACTATGAATTTTTTTAAGAAACATGGCATAAAGTTAAAAGTAGAAAGAGGAGACAGAGTTTTTCCACAGTCTGATAAATCATCAGATATTTTAAAGGGATTGTCAAATGCACTTAAAGAAACAAATGTGAATATAAAGCTTAATTCAAGAATAACTGACATTAAACTTAAAGATAGAAAAATAACTTCAGTAGTTGTAAACAACAAAGAAGTAATCAAAGCCGATTATTTTATTCTGGCTACTGGAGGAGGGTCTTATCCACTTACAGGTTCAAGGGGAGAAGGACAGAAATTTGCGCAAAAGCTGGGACATAATATAATTCCGTTAGAACCTGCACTTGTTCCTATGGTGGTTAAAGATAATAAAACAAAGGAACTTCAAGGACTCTCTTTAAGAAATATAGAGATAAATATCAAAGAAAATAATAAAAAGAGTGTTTATAAGGATTTTGGTGAAATAAATTTCACAATTTTTGGAGTATCGGGACCACTAATATTAAAAGGAAGCAGATTTATAGAAAAAGGCAGAAAATATACTGCACATGTAGACTTAAAACCAGCTTTGAATATTGGAGAACTTGATAAAAGGGTTCAAAAGGATTTTTCAAAATGTCTTAACAGCAGATTTAAGGATTCTTTAAATGATTTACTTCCTCAAAAGATAATTCCTATGATAATAGAAATGTCTAAAATACCAAAAGATAAGATGGTAAATGAAATAACAAAGGAAGAAAGAAGAAACCTTGTAAATGTCCTTAAAGATTTTTCTTTTGAAATTGAAGGATTACGTCCGCTTGCAGAGGGCATAGTAACAAGAGGCGGAGTTGATATAAAGGAAATCGATCCTTCAACTATGAAATCCAAAATAATAGATAACTTATCTTTCTGCGGAGAAATTATGGATGTAGATGCATTTACAGGAGGATATAATGTACAGATTGCTTTTTCAACAGGTTTTGTTGCAGGAAACAATATTTAATAATTCTAAAACTTACAACTAATTTAAAGTTGTTCTTGTTTGAAAAGGCAAAAAATTATATAATTTATTTGTGAGCGTTAAATTACAGGTCTAAGAAATGAGGAGAAAATTTTGAAAATAAGTGTAGCAATCGATGGTCCAGCAGGTGCAGGCAAGAGTACTATAGCTAAGCTTGTTGGTAAAGAACACAATCTTATGTATATAAATACTGGAGCTATGTATAGAGCGGTAGCTTTAAAATCTAAGGAAAATAATTTATCACCAGAAAAAGTAAAAGAAATCTGTGCATTAACTGAAAAGATGGAAATGCATTTTGAAAATGATGACTTAATTGTTGATGGTGAAAATATTCAAGATAAAATAACTATGCCGGAAATAAGCAGTATAGTATCGGCATATGCAAGTATTCCTGAAGTAAGAAGCATTCTTGTAAAGCTTCAAAGAAATATGTCTGAAAAATACAGCGTTATTATGGATGGAAGAGATATTGGAACTGTAGTGTTAAAGGATGCTGATTTCAAATTCTTTTTAACAGCAAGTCCTGAAGAAAGAGCAAACAGAAGATTCAAAGAACTTCAAGAAAGAAATATTGAATGCTCATATGAAGAAATATTAAAAGATATTATAGATAGAGACTATAAAGATTCTCACAGAGCAGTTGATCCATTAAGAAAGGCTGATGATGCTATTGAAATTGACAGCACTTCATTAGATATTAGTGGTGTAGTAGAGGAAATAAATAAAGTAATACGTGAGAAGAATCTATAAAAATCATTAAGATAAATAATAATCTAATTAAAATATTAAAGATTAAAGAAATAAAAAACAGAAAGGAGCAGCTACTGAGTTCAGTATGCACATAAT
>JBJEJM010000171.1:0-15943 GCA_051878075.1 Clostridium sp.
TAGAATACTGGAATAACTGCACCATCATATTCTTTATTTATAAAATCTTTAACTTCATCTGAAGTTAATGCTTTAACTAAAGCCTGAATCTTTTCTGAATTTTCATTTCCTTCTTTTACAACAACAATATTTGCATAAGGTTTAGCAGCCTCAGAATCTTTATCCTCTTTTATGATTGCATCAGTTGATACATTAAATCCAGCTTCAATTGCATAGTTACCATTTATCACGGCCACATCAACATCATCGATAGCTCTTGGAATTGCTGCTGCTTCTAATTCTTCAAATACTAAATTTTTTGGATTTTCTGTTATATCTGCTATTGTAACTAATTCACCATCTTTGAGTTTAATTAATCCATTTGCAGCTAATAATTTTAATGCTCTAGCTTCATTTGATGGATCATTTGGTACTGCAACTGATGCTCCACTTTGAAGTTCGTCTAAAGTTTTTACTTTCTTAGAATATAACCCCATTGGTTCTAAGTGAATAGCTGCAACTGATTTTAAATGTAATCCTCTTGATTCTACCTGCTCATTTAAATAAGGTGTATGTTGAAAGAAGTTTACATCCAAAGAACCTTCTTCTACTGCTGTATTAGGCTGAACATAATCATTAAATTCAGTTATTTCAACTTTATAACCTTCCTTTTCTAATAAAGGAACTGCTACATCTACAATTTCTTTATGAGGCTTTGGTGTAACCCCTATCTTAATAACTTTATCATCAGATGCTGCTGTACCTCCACATCCTATTAGTCCAAATGCAAGTAATCCTGCTAAAGCTGCTGATAATATTGATTTTTTTCTCATATTTAACGCGCCTTTCTATTTTTTAATTAATTTTTATACTACTACTTTGATAATTTATTATATAAATAATTTCCTAAAATCTGAAGTAACTGAACTATTACTATAAGTATTATACAAGTTGCTATCATCATATCTGTCTGAAATCTCTGATAACCATATCTTATGGCAACATCTCCAAGACCTCCTCCTCCAATAGCCCCTGCCATTGCTGAATATCCAACTATACTTATAACTGTTAATGTAATTCCTGATACTATTGAAGGTATTGCTTCCTTAAGCATAACTTTAAATATAATCTGAGTATTTGAAGCTCCAAATGATTTTGCTGCTTCTATAACTCCTCTATCAACTTCTCTTAATGAAGATTCAATAATTCTTGCAACAAAAGGTGCTGCTGCAATTGTAAGTGGAACCATAGCAGCTTCTGTACCAATTGATTTTCCAACTAGAGCTTTTGTAAGTGGCACTACTAGTACCATTAAAATTACAAACGGAAAACTTCTTAATGTATTTATTATAAAATCTAAAATATTATATATTATCTTATTTGGTCTTAATCCATCTTTAGCTGTTAATGTTAATATTATTGCCGGTATAAATCCTATAATAACTGAACATGTTGTTGATACAACAACCATTTTTAAAGTTTCAATTAATGCCTTTACTATTATTTCATTCATTAGTCAATCACCTCCAGTAAGACATCCTTTGTTTCAAGATACTTCAAGACTCTCTCTCTGTCTTTGTCATCTATATTTATTACTAATCCCCCTAATACTTGATCTCTAAACTTTTCTAATTTCCCCCAAACTATTGAAAAGTCTATTTCAAGTTCTCTAGACATTCTGGTTATAAGTGCATTTTCTGAAGAATTGCTCGGGAAATATATTTTAATATTCACTCCTGTGTCTGGTAAGTTTTCCTCTTCTTCTTCCCCTAAAAATTTCTTAAGAGACTTACCTGGCTTTAAGAATAAATCTTCTGCCCGCCCTTCTGCTTTTATTTCTCCTCCATCCAATAATGCTACTCTCTCACATACTTCTTTGATAACTTCCATCTGATGAGTAACCATAATTATTGTTAATCCAAGTTCTCTATTTATCTTTAAAAGTAATTGTAAAATATCCTTTGTTGTTTTTGGATCCAATGCTGATGTTGCTTCATCACAAAGAAGTATCTTTGGATCTAATGCCAAAGCTCTTGCTATTGCTACTCTTTGCTTTTGTCCACCACTTAACTGAGCTGGTTTTCTATGTTTTTTATCCTCTAAACCAACTAATTCTAATAATTTTGATACTTTCTCTTTAATTGTTTTTTTATCATAACCCCAAAGTTCAAGAGGAAGTGCCACATTATCAAACACATCTTTTCTCTGTAATAGATTGAAGTTCTGAAATATCATGCCTAGATTTTTTCTAAATACTCTAAGCTCTTTATCTTTTAATGAAGATACTTCTTTACCCATTACATTTATGCTTCCTCCATTATAAGATTCAAGCCCATTTATACATCTAAGCAATGTAGATTTACCTGCCCCACTATGTCCTATTATTCCATAAATCTCCCCTTGATTTATAGTAAATGACACATCTTTTATTACTTCTACATTTCCAAAACTTTTTATTACATTTTTAATTACTACTGCTTCTTTATCTTGTAATTTGTCAGTAGAATTATCTATAAAAACCCCTTCTTTTTCTATTTTCTTAGAGTTTAACAAAATTTCCTTCCTCCTTTTTTTGTATAAGTCTCGCGAAAACTAAACAAAAAAGCACTAGAGAATAAAACTCTAGCGCATAAAAACACTTACTGATTTATTCTCTCATCTACCAGCTTCATAAAAAAAGCTGCAGGAATTAGCACCATACTATATTGATAAATGAATCAATCTATTGGTTGCTGGGCTTCACAGGGCCAGTCCCTCCGCCACTCTTGATAAGATATTGAGTATTTAGTTTATGTTTTGTATTATAATGCTAATATTTATATTTGTCAATATGAACATCTATAGTCATTTCTATGCATTTTTAAATAAAACAAGAGAGATTTTATTCTTTAATATTTAATTCTTTATTTAAGCCTAAAAAGGCTGCGCACTAAATTTAGTCCATCAGCCTCTTTAAATTGATTAATATTTATTTCTTTCTTTAAGTGCTCTATCCATATCTCTTTTATGAGCTTTTTCAAGCATTGCATCTCTTTTATCGTAATTTTTCTTACCTTTGCATACTCCAAGAGCTACTTTTACCTTGCCTTCTTTAAGATATAATGATAATGGAATCAATGTATATCCATCTCTTGAAACTAATCCATCTAATCTTCTTATCTCATCTTTATGGAGCAATAGCTTTCTTTCTCTTAATGGATCTACATTAAATATATTTCCTTGTTCATAAGGAGAAATATGCATATTTTTTATAAATACTTCACCATTATAAATGTCTGCATAGCAGTCTTTTAAATTAACTCGGCCTTTTCTTATTGATTTTACTTCTGTTCCAACCAATGCTAAACCTGCTTCCATTGCCTCTTCAACAAAATAATCATGTCTTGCTTTTCTATTTTCAGCTAAAGAACTCTGATTTTTCTTTCTTACCATTTTAATCACCCACTATGGTCAATATTTCTAGTAAAATTATATTATACTGAATAACTTAAATCAATAATACAATTTCTTAATTATCTTTATGACTACTCCTTAAAGCCTTTCTGTCATAAATCAATCTCTTTCATTTGATTTCAATCTTCTGTTCTTCTTTTGATTCTGTTTCTTGTTTATTTTCTTCATCTTGTGGACCTTCAATAATTCTAAAGAATATTTCTTTATTTGCCATATCAACATGAACACATTCTACAAGAACTTTATCTCCTATTTTATAGACTTTCTTAGTTCTTTCTCCTATCAGCCTTAAATGATTTTCCTCAAATATATAGTAATCATCATCTAAATCAGTAATATGAACTAATCCCTCTATTGTGTTTGGAAGTTCTACAAAGACACCAAATGAAGTTACAGAAGATATAACCCCTTCAAATTCTTCACCAATTCTATCCTGCATATATTCAGATTTCTTTAAATCATCAACTTCCCTTTCAGCTTCCTGAGCCCTTCTTTCCATTTCTGATGATTGTTTAGCTGAATGGCCCACAATATTTTTTAATTTATTTATTCTCTTTTCATCTATTTCACCATGAAGATATTCTTTTATTATTCTGTGGATCTGTAAGTCAGGATATCTTCTTATTGGAGAAGTAAAGTGACAGTAATACTGTGCTGCTAACCCAAAGTGTCCTGTACATTCTGGAGCATATCTTGCCTGCATCATAGATCTTAATAATAATGTGCTTACTACAGTTTCTTCACTCTTTCCTTTAACTTTTTCTAATATATCCTGAAGGGTCTTAGGATGTATTTCTTCTGTCCAGTGAATATTATATCCTAAATTATAAATAAATTCTTTGAACTTAACTAACTTTTCTTCATCTGGATTTTCATGAATTCTGAATACAAAAGGTAAATGTGTCCAAAACATATGCTCAGCGACTGTTTCATTTGCAATAAGCATGAATTCTTCAATCATTCTGTTAGATATAGCTCTATCATAAGGTTTAATATCAATAGGTTTTCCAAGTTCATTTAATACTATCTTTGCTTCTGCTATTTCAAAATCAATAGCTCCTCTTTTAATTCTTTTTGCTCTTAATATCTTACAAAGCTCTTCCATTGTCTTAAAATCATCCACAAGATAATCATATCTCTTTAGTAATTCTGGATCATTTCCTTCTAATATCTTAGTTACATCAGTATATGTCATTCTTTCATTAGTCTTTATTACTGATTCTACTATTTCGTGATCTACAACTTTACCTTTATGATCTATTTCCATAATACACGATAAAGTAAGTCTATCTACTTTAGGATTTAATGAGCATATTCCGTTTGATAGTTTTTTAGGAAGCATTGGAATTACTCTGTCGATTAGATATACAGATGTTGCTCTCTTTAATGCTTCTTTATCTAAAGGATTATTTTCACGTACATAATGTGAAACATCAGCAATATGAACTCCTAATTTATAATTTCCATTAGGTAATCTTTCTATAGAAACAGCATCATCTAAGTCCTTTGCATCTTCTCCATCAATTGTTACCATTCTTACATCACGTAAATCTCTTCTGCCTTTATATTCTTCTTCATCAATTTTATCAGAAATTCCTTCAGCATATTTTAATACTTTTGCACTAAATTCTTCTGGAAGACCTAATTTTTTAATTACTATAAGAATATCAATTCCTCTATCTCCCTTTTTTCCTAAAATTTCTGTTACAACACCTTCTGGTTTTCTATTTCCTTCAGGCCATTTAGTTATTTTTACTGTAACAATATCCCCATCCTGAGCACCATTTCTATCTCTCTTAGGAATATATATATCTCTTGATATTCTTGTATCTTCAGAAACAACGAAACCAAAATTTTTAGAATCTTCATATACACCTACTACAACAGTTGTATTTCTTTCAAGTATTTCTACAATTTCGCCCTCTCTTTTTCTTGTACTTGTATCTTCTCTTGTAACTTTAACTGCTATTTTATCTCCATTAATAGCACCATTCATACAGTTACTAGGAATAAATACATCTTTCTCATCCTCATCATCTGGAATTAAAAATCCAAATCCTTTGGGATGAGCCTGCAAAGTTCCTGTTATTAAATTTTCTTTTGATTCATTATGATTATTCATAGGATCAGCAATCATAAATCTGTCTTTTTTAGTTCTCATGATAAGACCTTCACGTTCCATAATTCTTAAAGTCTTTTTAAAAGCATTATATTCATTTGATTTTATATCAAATATAGCCACTAATTCTTCAATTCCCATAGGACTATATGCAGGTTCTTTCATAAAGCTTACTAATGTATCTTTTATTCCCATAATAGTTTCCTCCATTATACAATATACTATATTATATTACTATATACCTATATACTACCACATTAATATTATACATTATAGATTTCATATCCATATTATTATTAGTATTGACATATATTTTTTCTTTTATTTAATTCATGAATAAAAAATACAATATTTTATCTTTGATTATAAAAAAACTGAGCAAAATTTTATTGCCCAGTTCTTTTGGTTAATTACTATTTATTAAGATTATCCTTTATATATTAGTATAAACATTTATTTCTGTAATTATTCATATACTCTTGTAATAACTATTTTTAGTTTTCAAGTGCCTGTGCTAAATCATAAATAATATCATCAATATGTTCAGTACCTATTGATAATCTTATTGTATTTGGCTTAATGCCTTGTTCTAACAATTCTTCTTCAGTTAACTGTGAATGAGTTGTACTTGCTGGATGTATTACAAGTGATTTTACATCAGCCACATTTGCAAGTAATGAGAATATTTCTAATTTATCTATAAATTCTTGTGCTTCCTTAGCTCCACCTTTAATTTCAAATGTAAATATTGAACCTGCACCATTTGGAAAATACTTCTTATACAATTCATAATCAGGACTATCTGGTAATGATGGATGATTTACTTTTTCAACCTTTGGATGGTTCTTTAAAAAATCAACTACTTTTAATGCATTTTCAACATGTCTTTCAACTCTTAATGATAGAGTTTCTAACCCTTGTAGCAATAGAAATGCATTAAATGGACTTATTGCTGCTCCTGTATCTCTTAAAATAATAGCTCTTATTCTAGTTATATATGCTGCTTCTCCAACTGCTTCTGCAAATTTTATTCCATGATAGCTTGGATCTGGTTCTGTTAGTTGTGGAAATTTTCCTGAACCTATCCAGTCAAATTTTCCTGAGTCAACTATTACTCCACCTAATGATGTACCATGTCCACCTATAAACTTAGTAGCTGAATGAACAACTATATCTGCACCATGTTCTATTGGTCTGAAAAGATAAGGTGTTCCAAATGTATTATCAACAATTAGTGGAATTTTGTGCTTATGAGCTATTTCTGCTAACGCATCAACATCTATAAGATTTGAATTAGGATTTCCTAATGATTCAATATATACAGCTTTTGTTTTATCTTGAATTGCATTTTCAAAATTCTCTAATTTCTCAGGATCGACAAATGTTGTAGTTACCCCATAAGCAGCTAAAGTATGTGCTAAAAGATTATATGTTCCTCCATATATTGTTTTAGCTGCAACTATATGATCTCCTGATTTTGTTATATTTTGAATTGCATATGCTATTGCTGCTGCACCAGATGCTACTGCAAGTCCTGCTACACCACCTTCAAGTGCTGCAACTCTTCTTTCAAAAACATCTTGTGTTGAATTTGTCAATCTTCCATAGATATTACCTGGATCTTGAAGTCCAAATCTTGCTGCTGCATGTTCACAATTTCTAAAAACATATGATGTTGTCTGATATATTGGAACAGCTCTTGCATCTGTTGCTGGATCTGGTTTTTCTTGCCCTACATGTAATTGCAATGTTTCAAATTTTAATTTTCTTTCTTCTTTTCTGCTCATTATTCTGCCCCCAATTTAAATAATATTTTTATAAAAAACATAGATATATGATAAAATTACTACGATTTAATTTTAAAACTTATATAAAATCATATACTACAATTAAATAAAAAAAACTGCTTTCAAGATAAGAAAGCAGTCATAATAATCATATACTAATTTAACATTATTCTTATCTATCAGGTATTAAAACCTGCAGGAATTAGCACCTTAAATAATATATATATGATAAATCATTCAGGTTGCCAGACATCATAGGGCCAGTCCCTCCGTCTTTCTTGATAAAAACCAATATTTAATTTTTTAATTAAATTATTATTAGTGAATTACTATAAAAATATTGTACATTTTTTCAATATATCTGTCAATATATTTTTATTTTTTCATTATATAGCAATAATTATAATTTTATCAATCATATACATATTATTTAAAAAGATTAAGCAATAATCCTCCATATTGCAC
This sequence comes from Clostridium sp., assembly GCA_051878075.1. Classification (GTDB taxonomy): domain Bacteria; phylum Bacillota; class Clostridia; order Clostridiales; family Clostridiaceae; genus Clostridium. Next base: position 7,804 of record JBJEJM010000171.1, read on the forward strand.
AATCAATGGAGCAAAAACAACAGATACTATAGTCATCAATTTGATTAAAATATTCATTGATGGTCCTGATGTATCTTTAAATGGATCCCCTACTGTATCTCCAACAACACCTGCTTTGTGTGCAAAGCTGCCCTTGCCACCATTTACACCTGTTTCAATATACTTTTTAGCATTATCCCATGCACCACCTGCATTTGCCATCATTATTGCCAATAATACACCTGAAAGTACTCCGCCGCCTATCAATCCTGCTAAAGCTTCTGTACCTAATAATATTCCTATAATCAATGGTACTGCAATTGCAAGAATTCCTGGTAAAATCATTTCATTTAATGCAGCTTTAGTAGATATCTCTACACACTTAGAATAATTTGGTTTTTCAGTTCCTTCTAATATACCTTTATTAGCCTTAAATTGACTTCTTACTTCTTCAACCATCTGTCCTGCTGCTTTACCAACAGATTGCATTGTCAATGAACCAAATAAAAATGGAAGAACGCCTCCTATTAAAATTCCTACTAATGTTAAAGGATTAAGAAGATTAATAGATGATAATTTAACCGCTTGAGAATATGATGCAAAAAGTGCTAATGCTGTAAGTGCTGCTGAACCTATTGCAAATCCTTTTCCTATAGCAGCTGTAGTATTTCCTACAGAATCAAGCTTGTCTGTAATTTCTCTTACCTCTTCATCTAAATTACACATTTCAGCTATACCACCTGCATTATCTGATATTGGTCCATATGCATCTACTGCTATTGTTGTTGCTGTTGTGGCAAGCATTCCTACTGCTGATAATGCTATTCCATATAAACCCAAGTTTGAATTATCTGCTCCTCCAATTGCAAAGTAGGAAATTATTATTCCTACAGCTATTAATATAATTGGCATTACTGTAGATTTCATTCCTACAGATAATCCAGCTATAATATTAGTAGCAGAACCTGTTTTAGATTCATCTGCAATCATCTTTACACTCTTATATTCTGCAGAAGTATATATTTCTGTAATCTTTCCAATTAACAAACCAACTATTAAGCCCACTATTATAGGAATAAAAATTTTCATATTTCCAATAAGATATTTACAAAGAATAAATCCTGCTACTATAACTATTAAACCAGATATTGCACTTCCACCGTTTAATGCTTTTTGTGGATTCTGCTTCTTATACGACTTAACATATAAAATTCCAATCATTGATGATAATACACCTATACAAGATAACAATATAGGAAATATAACTATATTCCTTCCAAACTCTGCAACTAATGTTGCTCCAAGAGTTATTGCAGATATAATAGAACCTACATATGATTCAAATAAATCAGCACCCATTCCTGCAACATCCCCAACATTATCACCAACATTATCAGCAATAACTGCTGGATTTCTTGGATCATCTTCTGGTATTCCAGCTTCTACCTTACCAACAAGATCTGCTCCTACGTCTGCTGCTTTAGTATAAATACCACCTCCAACTCTTGCAAATAAAGCAATTGAAGATGCACCTAGACCAAAACCTGTAATATATTCGGCATTTAAATTAAATACTATTGAAAAAAACCCTAATCCTAATAAAGCTAGTCCTACCACACATAGCCCCATTACAGATCCACCTGAAAAAGCAACTGATAGTGCATCTTTAATACCATATTTAGCAGCTTCTGCTGTTCTGACATTAGCCTTCACAGCTACTCTCATTCCTATAAAACCTGAAGCTATTGAAAATACTGCACCAACTACAAATGCTAAGGCAGTTCTCACATCCAGAAAACTCCATATCAATATAGCTACTACTATTATAAATACTGCAAGATAAGAATACTCCTTCTTTAAAAATGCCATAGCTCCTTCTTGAATATATCCAGATACTTCTTTCATATTATCATTTCCAGCATCCTTCTTTAAGATACCTATTGCAATTAAATACACTACAAGAAGAGCAATAATACCTGTAATAATCGGATAATACAATAAATCCATATATGTCACCTCTCTTAAAATTTATAAAACATTAAGATTTGTTTTACTTTATAGATATATTCAGAATTATGTCATAAAATTCTAATATTAAAAGTTAATAAACGTTTACTTAAATATTTTTTATAAGATTAAGAAATATTTATTAAATAAAAAAGTGGCTAAGCCACTCTAACTTCATTTGATAATTTTTTTAATTAAAAAAATCTTTATTCGTTAATATAATCTAGTTTCAAATTTTAAAAATTTTATAAGTTCTAGACATAAAAAAAGGCTACTTAAATTTTAAGTAGCTCAAATGCTATTTTACTATATTTATAATAATAGTATTTATAGCAAATAAAAAAGAAAATAAAACTGTTAATCTTACTAGAACAACTTCTTTAGTTCTTGCCTTATTCTTTGAAAAGAATGTATCTTTATTAGCACCTTGGATTAATCCACTTAAAGCATCTGCTTTACTTGGCTGCATATAAATTGTAACAATTATAGCTAATCCTAATAATATTTCTATAGCCATTAATATATTCTGCATAGGTTACACCTCCCAATAATCAATAACGTACAATTTAAATGATATCATATTTGCTTATCTATTACAACTTTTACATAGTAAAAAATTACATTTAATTTCAATTATTTATTCCTTTTTACATTTTAAAATTTATTTCTCATAATAAAATATAATTGATATAAATATTTAATATATTCTTATAAAATCATAAAAATAAATAGCTGATAAATTATACATTATCAGCCATTTATTTATACTATTTTATATTAAAGAATGCTTTTTTACCTCTGTATTCTGCTACATCTTCTAGTTCTTCTTCTATTCTTATTAATTGATTATACTTTGCAACTCTTTCTGATCTTGCTGGAGCACCTGTTTTTATCTGGCCTGCATTTACAGCTACAACTAAATCTGCTATTGTAGTATCTTCTGTTTCTCCACTTCTATGAGAAACAACTGCTGTATATCCAGCTCTGTTAGCCATTTCAATTGCATTTAAAGTTTCTGTCAATGTACCTATTTGATTTAATTTTATAAGTATTGAATTACCTACTCCAAGTTCAATACCTTTTTCAAGTCTTTCTGTGTTAGTAACGAATAAATCATCACCAACAAGCTGAACCTTTTTGCCTAATCTTTCAGTAATCAGCTTCCATCCATCCCAATCCTCTTCTGCCATACCATCTTCTATTGAGATAATTGGATATTTATTGACCCATTCTTCAAAGAAATCAACCATTTCTGCACTTGATAAAGTCTTTCCTTCATGTTCCAATACATACTTTCCATCTTTATAATATTCTGATGAAGCTGCATCAATTGCTATAAAAATTTCTTCTCCTGGTTTATATCCTGCTTTTTCTATTGCTTCTATTATAACATCCAGAGCTTCTGCATTGCTCTTTAAATTAGGTGCAAATCCACCTTCATCACCAATTCCAGTTGAATATCCTTTATCATTTAAAATTTTCTTTAAAGTATGATATACTTCTGCACACATCCTTAAAGCATTACTAAATGTATCTGCCCCTGCTGGCATAATCATAAATTCTTGTAAGTCAACGGAATTATCAGCATGCGATCCTCCATTTAATATATTCATCATAGGAACTGGTAAAACTTTAGCATTTACTCCTCCTATGTATCTATATAAAGGGAGTCCTAACGCATTTGCAGCTGCATTTGCAACTGCTAAAGACACTCCTAATATAGCATTTGCTCCTAATTTTCCTTTATTATTTGTTCCGTCTAATTGGATAAGTAATTTATCAATATATGTCTGATCAAAAACATTGCATCCTATTAATTCTTCTGCAATTGTATCATTAACATTCTCTACAGCTTTTAAAACACCCTTTCCTTGATATACACTCTTATCACCATCTCTTAATTCAACAGCTTCATACATACCAGTTGATGCTCCTGATGGAACTGCCGCTCTTCCCATTGTTCCATCTTCAAGATATACTTCAACTTCTACAGTTGGAAAACATCTTGAATCTATAATTTGTCTAGCTATCACATCTACAATTTCTAAATAATCTTTCATGAAATTCCCTCCTTATTAGTGCATAATTTTATTAAATTTAAGTCTAAAAGCTATAAGCTTTTTAATTTACCATTATATTATTTGTAATTTAAAAATTAAATATTCAATTTTTTCTCTATACAATTCATATTGATAATTTACATATTTTGGTATAAAATAATTGTATAACAACTGACTAAACATTTGATGACTCTTTACAATAATCTCATCATATAGCATTAAACTCTATAAAAATTAAAATGTGAAATAAAGGATAGACAGCATAAAACGTTTATCCCATATTTCACATTTTAATATAAGTATATTCATATTTATTCAATATTTTTTAGACTATTTTCTGTTTTACAATACTCTTCAAATTTTTTCTTCCAAGCTTTCGCCTTCTTACAATTTATCTTCTCAATTTCATAAATAAATTGATCTAAAACTCCAAGTCTTCTTAATCCCTTCATTAAATGTCTTGGATAATCAACATTTCTCTCATATGATTTTTTAGGATCTATTATCATAAGTGTTTTATTCTTAGAAACCATAATGTCTTTACATCTTATATCAAGCTTCTTAAATTTAAGTTTCTTAAACTCCAATAAAAGTCTATATATCTTTTCTACAAGTTCCCTGCTTAATCCATTGTATTTTATATACTTATCCATTCTTTCCCCTTCTACCTTATCTCTGACTATGTAGTAGGTCCCTTTTTTATATAACTTAGGAAAATACTTCGATCCATTTGTTCTTTTCAATATACTTCCTTCATCATTACAGACCTTTTCCGATAAAAAAATTTTAATTGCTTTTTTACCTGGCAGTTCATACACTATTCCATTATTTCCTTGCCCTAAATATTCTGCTTCCTTAAATAATTTTTCCGTTTTTTCATCAAAATCAGCTGAATACCCAAAATTTTTTTTCATAAAACCAACCCTAGAAAAATCCTTTATATTAATATATTTGCACTTTAATTGAAATATTCAGAATATGATAATACATATTTTAAAATAAAAAATAATCCAAAAAAACACATGCAGAAAATTTCTACATGTGTTTTGTTATTATAAATATGATTATTTATTTACGATTAGATTTTCTCCAGTCATTTCTGCTGGTACTTCAAGACCTAATACATTTAACATAGTTGGTGCTATATCAGCTAACTTACCATCTTTTACTGTCTTTCCTTCTGTATGATTAGATACCCATACAAATGGAACTGGATTTGTAGTATGTGCTGTAAATGGATTTCCTGTTGAAAAATCTATTTCAGTTTCTGCATTACCATGGTCTGCAGTTATAAATACTGTTCCATCTTTTTCTAATACTTTATCAACTATATTTCCTAAACATTCATCAACTGCTTCGATAGCTTTAACAGCAGCTTCTACAACACCAGTATGACCAACCATATCTGGATTTGCAAAGTTTAATATAATCATGTCATATTTATCGCTGTCAATTCTAGCTAATAATTCTTCAGTTACTTCATAAGCACTCATTTCAGGTTTTAAGTCATATGTTGCAACCTTTGGTGAAGGTATAACTTTTCTGTCTTCACCTGGATTTTCTTTTTCAACTCCACCGTTAAAGAAGAAAGTAACGTGAGCATACTTTTCAGTTTCTGCAATTCTTAATTGAGTTAATCCCTTTTTACTTACATATTCACCTAAAGTGTTAACTAATGTTTGTGGCTTATATGCAATATGAACTCCTTCTAAAGTCTTGTCATATTGAGTCATTGTTACAAACACTAAATCTAAAGTTTCTCTCTTAAATCCAGAAAATTCTTTATCATTTATAGCTCTAGTTATTTCTCTAGCTCTGTCTGGTCTGAAGTTGAAGAATACAACTGAATCTCCATTTTTAATATTAGTTATTGGTGCACCATTTTCAGTTATTACTGTTGGTAACACGAATTCATCTGTTTTGTTATCATGGTATGAATTTTCTATTGCTTCTACTGCACTTGAAGCAGTTTCACCTTTACCTAAAACTAGTGCATTGTAAGCAAGTTCAACTCTTTCCCATCTGTTATCTCTATCCATAGCGTAGTATCTACCGCTTATTGTAGCTATTTTACCTACTCCTATTTCAGCCATCATAGCTTCAGTCTTTTCTATGAATTCTTTTCCTGATGAAGGTGGTACATCTCTACCATCCATAAATGCATGAACATATACATTTTGAACGCCTTCTTTTTTAGCAAATTCTAAAAGACCTTTTAAGTGATCTATATGTGAGTGAACTCCACCATCTGATAATAGTCCCATTAAGTGTAATGCAGATCCTGTTTTCTTTGCATTATCCATAGCTAATTTAAGAGCTTCATTTTCAAAGAAATCTCCATCATTTATAGCTTTAGTTATTCTTGTTAATTCTTGATATACGATTCTTCCTGATCCAATGTTTAAGTGACCAACTTCTGAATTACCCATTTGTCCTTCTGGTAATCCAACTTGTAATCCGCTTGCTTGTAATTGTGATGTTGGATAATTAGCAGTCAATTTATCAAAGTTTGGCTTCTTTGCTAAACTTACAGCATTTCCTTCTGATTTTGGTGCTAATCCAAAACCATCCAATATCATTAACATAACAGGTTTCTTTGACATAGTCCTATCCCTCCAAGTTTTCTATTAAAAATTATAACATATAAATTATAATTATATTTTCCACATTTCAACTATTTAATTATATTATTTTTTTATATTTATTGCAACTTATTATAGGTTTTGAGAGACTTATGTATTCTTTATATACAACATTTCTTTAAGACTCTACTATAATCTTTAATTCATCAGTAATTTTTTCAATTTCTGAAACAAGATTAACAAGACTATTCATAGCTTTGCTTTCATCATTTGTAGCTTCTGCTACATTATTAAGTTTTTCTAAATTATTATCACATATTCCCTTAACTTGTCCCACTATTTTAGCAATTTCACTTGTATCTACTATAACTTTTTCTGTAATATCTTTAATCTTATTAATTTTTTTATTCATTTCGTTATTAGCAGTATAAACCTTATTTGATGACTCTTTAGCTTCTATTATAGATTCTAATCCATTCTGAACTAATTCCGCACTTTGATCCATAGAATTTACAGCTTCACTTGTACTGTTAATAACTTCACTAATTATCTGAGATATATTATTTACAGCTTCTTGAGACTGTTCTGCAAGTTTTCTAACTTCTTCTGCTACTACTGCAAATCCTTTACCCTGTTCACCTGCTCTGGCAGATTCTATTGCTGCATTTAATGCAAGAAGATTTGTCTGAGACGAAATATCACTTATAAGATTTACAATTCCATCAATTTCTTTAGATCTCTCACCTAAAGTATTTATTAAATTTTTAGTTTTTTCAGTACTGTTACTTATTATTTCCATTTGTTCTGTAGCTGTATTCATCGTCTCTGCATTTATAGATGTAAGCTTTTCAATGTTATTTGAGAGTTCATAAACATATTTATTTTCATCAGATAATATAGTTATCTCTTTTACAATAGAATTTACGTTATTATCCGTATTGCTGATATTTTCAATAGTATCTTTTACTCCTGCTTTTAAAATTTCAGTACAAGATACTATATTTTTATTACTATTTGATAAAGTATTAGTTTCTTGTGATAATATATGCATATTATCTGCTAAAGTTTTAGATATATTACTTGATTTACCTGCTATTACTTTCATACTATCTGCTGCATTTTCAGACTGTATCTGTGAATCTATAGCTTTTTTAAATAAATTATTTGTTCTCTTGTTTATGGAAATAAATATTGTTGAAAGTGCTGCCAGCTGTATCATTCTCGGAACTATTGCATAGCTAAGAGTTTCAATAAAACTAGACATGTTCTCATCAGGCGTATAATTAAATTTAAATGCTAGAAACTGAGAGACTGTTAATAATATAAAAAGTTCTAAAAAAGTCATCATGGTTAATTTTTTATTAAAATACAAGCATGTTATCGCTAATGGATATAAAAATAGCATTACAACATGAAATGATAAAGTTACATTAAGTATTCCTACAGCTATTACCGAACATAAACTAATAATATACTTAATATATCTATTCTGCTTTTTTAATATATTAACTA
>JBJEJM010000172.1:0-3506 GCA_051878075.1 Clostridium sp.
GCACCACTTTTCCCAGTCTTCTCCGCCCATAACCTTTTTAGTAGATTCTATATCTTCTTCTGTAGCTGACCTGACCTTTGTCATTATCAGTTCATCTTTTTCAATATCAATTGCGGGACCTTCAAAATCTTCTCCAGTAGTCTTTAATGTTGAAGTATAAGTTTTCCCTGTTTCAGGGTCTTTTCTTCTTGGTGCTGCCAGGCTATACACAAGCAGATCGATTTTTCCAAATTCCTTCTTTATATAATTTATTACATCATTTTTTATTTCATCAGAAAATCCATCACCTATAAAATTCTTTGCAATAAGTCCTTCTTTTTCTGCATACTTTTTGAAAAATATATTATTATACCATCCTGCTGTTCCTGTTCTTCTATCTGAAATTCCACTCTCAAATGAAACTCCTATTGTATCTGCCTGAGGGCCTCCAAAAGCCAGTGATATTCTGGTTGCAAGGCCAAATCCTGATGAAGCACCAATTATCAAAACCTTTTTAGGTCCTTTAAAGTGTTTTGATTTCCTGCAGTACTCTATCTGATTTAATACTTCCTGTCTGCATCCATATGGATGAACAGTCTTGGCCATTCCCCTCACTAATTCTGGTTTAAATATCATTTCATTTCCCCCATTCATACTATTTAAAATTAAATATGATTTCTAATTGACAACAATATTTTACCAGATGGACTATACTACAACCTCAAGGATTTTTTTTATTTTCTTCAATTATTTTTTCTAATACTGGACAGTTCACTTCTTTTATTTCCTCTTCAAATTTAAGAAGAAGCTCTTTTCTTTTATTGAGATTTAATATTTTTTCTTCTATTTCTTCTACTTTATTGTTTATGACATATTTCAAGTCTAATTCTTCATCTTCCATATTTAATATATTTGAAAAGAAATTTGATATTTCCCTTAAAGTGAATCCAAATAGTTTTGCTTTCTTTATAAGCTTTAACCTGTATATATAAATTTGTGAATATTTCTTATACCCATTTTCAAACTTATTTGGCTTAGGAATAAGACCTATTTTTTCATAATAACGAATTGTTTCACTTCCCAATTCTACTATTTTTGATAATTCACCAATAGTATAATATCTTATTTTATTTATGCTTCCTTTTTCCATATTAATACATACCCCAATCCATAGTCATCTATATTACTAAGTTTTATGTAGAATATTTATTTTATTTAATTATAACTCTTGAATAAATTCACTTCCAATTAGTTATATACAATCATATAACTAAACTCACATACTTCCATGGAATATACTTGCACAAGTATACTCTATTTTCAGATAAATAAAATTCAAATCCATCCTTCATCATGGATTTTGTGTCAATTGCTAAGACAATTGGCTTTCCATGACGTTTTCCAACATTCACTGCTGTTTCTTTATTTTCAGATAAATGTACATATTGTCTAGACATTTTTAATATTCCCTTTTCCTTTATGCTGTCTAGAAATCTTTCTGCTGTTCCATGATATAAAACTTCTGGTGGAATTACTTTTTTTAGCTCAACATCAACATTAACTGAATGTCCTTGATTTGCTCTTATTTTTGTCTTATCTTCATTAAAGCTATATCGCTTTTTATTATTTTCACGTACAATTCTGTCTAAAGTCTCAAAATCAATCTTATGCCCACATTTATTTATTCCATCTATAAGCTCTGATACTTCTGCCCATCCATGAGGGTCTAAAGAAATTCCTATGGTCTCTGGCTTATGCCTCAATATGAGACTTATAAACTTTCCTAATTTAGCATCATTATTACTCATATCTGTCACCTCTACCCCCCAATTTATTTAGTAATATTTTTGTATTTTTCAATTTTTTGTATATGACATTATATATTTTATTGGATTTAATGTCAATTAGCAAAATACAATAACATATAAAGGGGCTTCTGTTAGTATATATAATTATGTTATAATAAGGATAAAAATAAAATTTCTATAGTGCTTGTTACACTATTAATAGGAGAGGAAGATTTAGTGAGAATTAATAACTTCAAGAAATTTGCAATATTATCAGTCATCATATTGTCATTAGGAATTGTTGGGTGTACTAAATCCACTGAACAAAAGGAAGTTCCTAATGAATCAAAAGTAAATTTGACTACAGTTTTAAAATATAAAGATTCTTATGTGGGAGATAATTCTGCTGTATCAAACATAGTTAATAATTTACCAGCCAATATTTACAATGAAGGGATAGAACTACAAACCGCATCAGAACCTTATGAGATAACTATACACTATAAAAGTTTTGAAGATATCTCCATTAAATTCGAAGATGATTCATTGATGTCATCATCTTTTCCGTATGTAATGAAGAACAATGCTTTGATAATACTTTCACTTGTTCCGAATGCTGATATAGTAAATCTTCACATAGATGATGGAACTATTATTACTTATGAACGAACTGATTTAGTAAATGGTCATAAAGATGATTTTGGAAACAACTTAGAGAAAATAACAAAAGATAAATCATCATTGGAGAACTTTATTAAAACTAATAAAAAATAAAGAAAACAACTAAAACCACAGCAATGAAGTGCCCCCTGTCTACTTGACAGAGGGCAGTTCAATTACTGTGGTTTTTATTATTTATAACTTCTCTTATAATAGTTTAAAATAGGACTATACTTAAAAACTGCTTTATTTATAGCTTAGAATTTATTCTCTAACATATATTTTTTCAATTTCTGAAATATAAAGAGTATGATAATCTTTATTAGGATATACTTTTTCATCTATGCCATCTGCAATAAAACATTCAGATTTAAATTCCTGTGCATATATTTTTCTGCATATGATTACGATTTTAGCTTCTTCAAAATAAGGCGTATTGTTTTCATATTTAACGCTCAAATCTGCTTTAGCAATCTTATCTTCATCCCTTCCAGAAACTGTACCAAGATAAGATAACTTTTTTCTGAAGCTTTCATCAAAGAATGTTAAAGAAAAAGTATCTGAATTATCTACAAATTCTTTAGTATAACGCTGAGGTCTTATAACAGTATATACTACATTTTTATTAAATAATACGCCAAAGCCACCCCAGCTTGCAGTCATAGTATTTACTTTATTATCTTTTTCTGCTGTAATCAGCATCCAGTCTTTTCCGATAAGTTTGAATGTACTTTCATTAAACTCTTCTGGTTTAATTTCTCTATAATTATCCATTATTATACCTCCCTCAATTATCAATTTATATTAATTATTATACACAAGTACTGTAGCTATGGAAAGTATTGCTTTATTTCTTAAATAATATATTTTAATTATCATCGCTTATATATTATTCAATAACTTAACTATTATTTCTGCATTTGTATTTAGATACTCACCATGTAACATTAAATTATGTGTTCCAACCCCTTGATACTCATAATATTTTTTACTAGTTAGACTTGGCCATATGTCTCTTGTATCTTTAATATTAGGTACTTGCCCCACACCTCTTATTAAATGAATATTAATATCTAATTT
>JBJEJM010000173.1:0-3502 GCA_051878075.1 Clostridium sp.
CAGCTTCTTAATGTAATAACAGGGGAACAGCCACAGACTATAGCACTTATTTTGTGTTATCTTCAGTCAGATAAGGCAGCACAGGTTATGGCTGAGCTTCCTGAAGAAACTCAAAGTGAAGTTGCTTACAGAATAGCAACCATGAATACTACTTCACCAATGGTAATAAAGGAAATAGAAGCAGTATTGGAAAGTAAGTTATCTTCTGTTGTAAGAACAGAAATGACAAGTCTTGGTGGTGTGGAAACACTTGTTGGAATATTAAACTCAGTAGATAGAACTACTGAAAAGAATATTACTGAAAGTCTTGAAAGAGAAGATGCAGAAATTGCTGATAAAGTTAAGAGCTCTATGTTTGTATTTGAAGATATTATTTCACTTGATGATGTATCTATTCAAAGAATTCTTAGAGAAGTTGAAACAAGTGATCTTGCACTTGCGCTTAAAGGATGTTCAGAAGAAGTTGCAAATGCTATTTATAGAAATCAATCAAAGAGAGCTGCTGCTTCATTAAAAGAAGATATGGAATTCCTTGGACCTGTTAGAATTACCGATGTTGAAAAAGCACAACAAAAGATTGTTGCTATTATTAGAAGATTAGATGATGCTAATGAAATCATCATTTCAAGAGGTGGAGAAGATGCAGTTATCGTATAATCTCATAAAAAACGGTTTTACAAAAACAGGCGAAAAAAGGGTAATAACAACTGATTATGTTAGTAAAGCACAAATTGCAGCAATGGAAGAACTTGCAAAGAATCAAGAGCAAGAGGAAGTAATAGAAAAAGAAGAGGTTAAGGCTCCTAAAATTGATCCAGAAGAACTTTTAAGAAAGTATGAGGAAATAGGTAAAAGAATAGTACAGGATGCAGAAAATGAAAAAAAAGCACTTCTTTTAAAAGCGCAACAGGATGCAATAAATGCAGAAAAAGATGCCTATGAAAAAGGTCATGAGCAGGGAATGAAAAATGGCTATGATGATGGTTATAAAAAAGCTTATGATGAGACTATAGAAAATGCACAGTCAGAAGCAGCAGACATAGTTGAAAAGGCAGAAAACTTATTAAGATCAGCCCAAAATGATTATGCAGAATATTTAAATAGAAAAAGAAATGAAATTATTAAAATTGCATTAAATATAGCAGAAAGCATTACACGTAAAAATCTCAGTGAAGACGACTCCTTAAATGAGATTGTTGAAGAAGCTTTTAAAATATCTAAGGGTGAGGAAAGTATAATTTTAAGAGTGAATTCAGTACATGTTGAAGAATTAAAGAAAAATTGTGAAAGATGGAAGCTTTCATATGCAATAAAAAAAGAAATTTTTGTTATAGCTGATGATGCAATAGAACCAGGCAACGCTATTTTAGAGAAGCCAAGCGGCATTGTAAAAGTAGGTGTTGATGTTGGTCTTGAACAAATGCGAAAAGCCATTTTGGGTTAGTGAATGGAAGTGATAGCTATGGTCGATTTAGAGGTGAATTTTGATAGAATATTAAAAAAAATCAATAATACCTCAACTATATATAGTGAAGGAATTGTTAAAAAAGTTATTGGACTTACTATTGAAGTACAAGGTATCAAGGCATTTGTGGGTGAATTATGTATTATTTATAATGAAAGAAATTTGCCGATAAATTGTGAAGTAGTAGGTTTTAGAGATGAATTTGTAATTCTTATGCCACTTGATGAACTTATTGGTATATCTCCAGGATGTAAGGTGGTTCCTCAACATAAACCATTAAGCGTTAAATGTTCTGAGGCACTTCTTGGACATATACTTGATGGACTTGGAAATCCAATAGATTGTGACAGGCTTGAATTTGATGGTGATGAATATCCATTAGAAAATGAAGCACCTGATCCAATGAAAAGAAAGAGGATAAAGGAGATAATGCCTACTGGAGTCCGTGCAATTGATGGTTTTTTAACTGTTGGTGATGGGCAGAGAATTGGAATATTTGCAGGAAGTGGTGTTGGTAAGAGTACAACTCTTGGAATGATTGCAAGAGAAGCAAAAGCTGATATTAATGTTATTTCTCTAATAGGAGAAAGAGGAAGAGAGGTCCGTGAGTTCATAGAAAAGGATTTGGGACCAGAAGGAATGAAAAGATCAATTGTAGTATGTGCTACATCAGATAAACCTGCATTGATAAGAATGAAGGGTGCACTTACTGCAACAGCAATTGCTGAATATTTTAGAGATCAGGGTAAAAAAGTAATATTAATGATGGATTCAGTTACAAGATATGCAATGGCTCAGAGAGAAGTCGGTCTTGCAATTGGAGAACCACCAGCAACAAAAGGATATACACCTTCTGTATTTGCAAAACTTCCAAAGCTTATGGAAAGGGCTGGAACATCAGAAACTGGTTCAATAACAGCATTTTATACAGTGCTTGTTGATGGTGATGATTTTAATGAGCCTATTGCAGATGCAGTAAGAGGTATATTAGATGGACATATTGTTTTATCGAGAGAACTTGCTCATAAAAACCATTATCCAGCAATAGATGTTTTAAATAGTGTAAGCAGACTTATGAGTCAGATTGCACCAAAAGAACATAAGGATTCAGCATCTTTTGCAAGAGATTTGCTGGCTACATATAAGGATTCGGAAGATTTAATAAACATAGGGGCATATGTTAAGGGAAGTAATAAGAAAATTGATATGGCTGTAGATTATTACGATAAATTAAATAATTTTTTATGCCAGGGAATTGATGAAAGTACTTCTTTTGAAGATACGCAACAGGCATTAGTGTCTATGTTTAAATAATTTATGCTATATAATATAGAACTCAAAATAGAGTTGTAATGTAGAATTTAAAATGAGGGCAGAAAATTTAATACCTTATGTAGAAATTTTATAAGAATTTCAGCCTTCATTTTATATTCTGTATTTTCAATTATAAGTTGAGAAAAGGGGTAACAAATATGGGTGATAGGTTTAAATTCAGCTTAGATAAACTTCTTGATATAAGACGGGAAAAGGAAGAAGAGAGTAAGAGAAGTTTCACAGAGAGTCAAAGGGAAAAAAGGAAACTTGAAGAGAAGATAGATAATCTTCAAAATAGTTATGAAAAGTATAAAGGTATAAGTGAAAAAGAGGATGTAGTTTATCAGAAATTAAAGAGATATTATGTCCAGGGCTTACAAAAGGGTATTAGATCAGCAAAAGAAGACTTACTGACAAAGAATCTTGAAGTTGATAAAAGGCGAAGAGAATTAATAGAAAAACAAATTGAGAGAAAGACTGTTGAAATATTAAAAGAAAAGAAATATAAACAATTTATCAAAGAGCAGCAAAGGGTAGAGCAGATTAATATTGATGAATTAGCATTATATGCATTTATAAGAAACAGAAATTAGTTTCAATGTACAACTGGCATTTTAATCCTGAAATGATTGAAATGCGAATTGTGCATTGAATAATAGAAATGCACAGTCTTAATTTTCAAGGTTAAAGGGGGGAGGTGAAATTATGGTTATATCTACACAA
>JBJEJM010000174.1:0-3487 GCA_051878075.1 Clostridium sp.
AAAAATGTCATTTTATGGTAAAATAAATATTGTACTTAGATGATAAGTATTAATATATATTATTTGGTAAATATTTAAATGTTGAGAAGTTAAGGAATTTGGTATAAAATATATGATTTTGAGAAATATAAAATACTTATCAGCTGATTAAATTTTACCTATGAGAGTAGAGGAGAAGGTATGAGTAAAAAAATTTTAATTTGTGATGATACGATGTTTATGCGAACAGTACTTAAAAATCTGTTATCTGAAAATGGGTATGAAGTTGTTGCAGAAGCAGAAACTGGAAAAGAAGCAATTATAAAATATAAGGAGTACAAGCCTGATTTAACATTAATGGATATTACTATGCCTGAAATGGATGGAATAGAAGCTCTTCAGGAAATTATGAAGATTAATCCACAAGCAAAAGTTATCATGTGTTCAGCAATGGGACAGGAACGTATGGTTGCGGCAGCTATAAAGAGTGGTGCAAGAGATTTCATTGTAAAGCCATTTGAAAATGAAAGAGTTATACAGGCAATAGCAAAGTCAATAGGAAGTTAATATAAATCTAATAATAATTGCAGGGCTGATTTTTAAAATCAGTCTTTTTTTAGGGATAATAAAACTTTACTGAATACTTTACTGATGAATTTTAAGGATGTAAAATTTAATATATAGCAATATATATGTTTTAAATTTAATAGGCACTAGATTTAAAAACATTTTATTATACATGATTCTATAGAAAATGAATCAAAATTTATAGGGAGCATTAATATGAACAAGACAAATATATGTGCTGCAGTTTTATCTATTGCTGTTGTATCAGTTATAACATATTGTGGAATAACAGGCAGTATTGAAAATCAAAAGAAAAAAGAAATACTAGAAGCGGATAAGCAGGCAAAGGAAACTATAGAAAATGTGAAGGAAACCTCAGCGTACGAAACAGAAAAATTTTTACGTGAAAACATGATTAATGATGAAGGCGGAATAAATATAACATTAAGAAATTATGAAGGAAGCAGTGATGAAACTATATTAAGTGAATCACAGGGAATAATGCTTGAATATGCAGATATAATAGGAGATGAAGAGCTTTTTAATTCAACATTAAACTACATAAATAAGTATATGAAGAATGATAAACTTATTCCATGGAAAGTTGAAAATAATGAAGCCAGCAGGGTAAATGCAGTAATTGATGATTTAAGAGTGTATGATGCATTGTATGATGGTGTAGATAAATTTCATGTTAAAAAAAATGATTTAAAAGAATATAGTAAAAATATATATAAATATAATGTGGAAGATGATAATCTTGTAGACTGCTATGATTTTGAAAATAATCAGAAATCTCAAAGATTAACATTATGCTTTGGAGATTTTAGGGCATTAGGAAAGTTATGGGCTGAAAACTGGAGATTTAAGAAAGTTTATAATAATGCATTAGAGACAGTTAAGAATGGATATATAAGTGATGAATTTCCTTTATACTATAGCTGGTATAATTATGTAGATGGACAGTATGAAAAAAATGATTTAAATATATCAGAAGCACTTGTTACAGTTCTTCATTTAAGTGAAATAGGGGAAGCAGAACCTGAAACAATATCATGGATTAAGGAACAGGTTAAAAACGGAACTTTATATGGAAGATATACTATAGAAGGAAAAGTAGTTGAAGGATATGAATATGAATCTACAGCAGCTTATGCATTGGCAGCTTTAATTGGAAAAGAAATGAAAGATGCTGATCTTATAAATAATGCAATTAAAAAAATGGAACAGATGAAGATAAAGGATACTAATAATAAATATTATGGTGCATTTGGTAATCCAGATGGAAGCGGAATATATTCATTTGATCAGTGTATGGCTTTACTTGCTTATGGAAATCTTAAAATGATAAATTAAATTATATTGCATTAATATGGATTTAGTTTCCTATTAATGAAATTATTATATTATTTTCACATAACACTATGAATGAAGTGCAATTTATGTTATATATATATTTAAATTAAGAAATAATATAAAAGAGTGTAGGTCATAAAGGATATAAGGTGATGCGTATGATATTTAAGAAGATGTTTCAAATTGATAAGGTAAGCGAATCTATTGGCAGTGTTAATTACAGGGAAGCTGTAAGAGCTATAATAATAAGAGATAATAAAATACTAATGGTACATTCTAAAAATGAAGATTATAAGTTCCCAGGTGGTGGAATAAAAAAAGGAGAGGGAAAGATACAGGCTTTAAGAAGAGAAATCCAGGAAGAAACGGGATATGTAGTTAAGAAAATTGATAAACAGGTAGGTATTGTTACAGAAAAAAGCAAGGATAAATATGTTCATAATAGAATTTTCAAAATGATTTCATATTATTATGTATGTGAAGTAACAAATGAAATAAAAGAGCAAAAGCTTGATGCATATGAAGCAGAGCTGGAATTTAAACCAGTATGGATTGACATAAAAGAAGCTATTGATAATAATAAAAGAATTATAGAATCAAATGATAAAAATAAGGCTAACTGGATAGAAAGAGAAACATATGTATTGAAACAGATTTACTATAACATGATGAAGTAATAATTGAAATTATAAGCAGAGGTATTTTTTCATTTATTAAGATAGATAATATATTTTTTACTTATATTGCTTAATAAGATGAAGATAGAAGAAACTGGGGTTAATAATATGGTATTATACGTATTTTAAAGGCTGCAATCTAGTGGGGTTGCAGCCTTTACTTCAAGAATAACTATTTACACATAGCATCTTGAACACTCATTAAGGCTTCTCCAAATCTTTGGAAATGGACAACTTCTCTTTCTCTTAAGAATTTTAATACATCTTTTATATCCTGCTCATCAGTTAACTGTATTAAATTTTCATAAGTTGTTCTTGCTTTCTGTTCAGCAGCCATATCTTCATGTAAATTTGTTACAGGATCACTTTTTGCCTGAATATAAGTTGCAGTCCATGGGTTTGCATACATCATCAAACTGCTTATCTGAAGTAAAGGATAACCTTACTTCTACATTATTATTATCACAATCCCATGATGCACTTTCTACAACAGACTGAATAAGGAAACGTTTCTTTGTAATGTCATCAATAAGATTAATTGTTCTGCCAAAGTCAGACAATGAATACATGATATAAGGAATATTATTATTTTTATTTACTGCAATGGACTTTTTTTTATGAATAAGTTTCAGATTATTTTTTAATTCTTCTATTTGTGTGTAAAGGTCATTTAATTCCTCCATCAATCTGTCTGAGAGGCTTTCAGATTTAGATTTTGACAGCTGTTTTATAAGATTTGAAACTGAATTTTCTTTTTCAGCAATAGCAGTTTTGATATTTTGTATATCTTCATTCAATAAGTTTTTTTCAATGGAACATATATATTGTTTTAATGTATCTATTAGTATTGCCTTATTTTCAGTTTTTATTCTGGAAATGATTAAAGAATCCAATTTTTCAACTGGAAT
>JBJEJM010000175.1:0-3463 GCA_051878075.1 Clostridium sp.
TATTATCTTATTAATAAACAATGATATAAGATTAAATGATATACAAAAAATCAATAGAAATCCTACTCCAAATTTATATCTAATTGAAAATTTCATTATATTACTCCCAAAATCATAACATTTTATATCCTACTCCAAATACTGTTTCTATAATTGTATCTGTATTACTATCTAATTTTTTTCTAAGCCTTTGAACATGAACATCTACAGTTCTGCTTCCACCTTCAAAATCGTATCCCCATACTTTTTCTAATAACTTATCTCTTGATAAGACAATATTTCTATTATGTGCAAATGTCACAAGCAGATCGTATTCTTTAGGCTTCAATTTAATAAGACTGCATCCTTTAAAAACTTCCCTGCTTCCTTCATCTATTTTTATATTATTTGAAAGTTCTATGATGTTATTTTCAGACTCACCTGATTCCTTTTTTAAGCTTTCCATTCTTCTTAAACATGCATTTACTCTGGCAACAACTTCTCTTACATCAAATGGTTTTGTAATATAATCATCAGCACCAAGTTCAAGGCCCCTAACTTTATCTACTATATCATTCCTTGCTGTAAGCATTATAATTGGAACATTATTTTCTTTGGAAATTTCTCTACACACGTCATATCCACTTATATCAGGAAGCATTAAATCAAGAATTATTAAATCTATTTTTTCATTTAATACTATTGAAATTCCATCCTGTCCATTCTCAGCTGTCCTTACAATATAACCTTCTTTTTTTATATAATGTGCTACTATATCTCTTATGTCCTCTTCATCTTCAATAATAAGTATAGTTTTATTCATAATTCTGCACCCCTAAATTTCTATTATTAATATTAATTTTATAACAAATATGTTTCTAAATTGTAACACTGTATATTATAAGCAAAATAAATGCCTATAGAAATCTAAACTCAAGATTTCTACAAGCATTATTTGTTAATTAATTGATTTATATATTTTAGAATTTCATTATTAATCTTCAATTGTTTTGATTTTTATTTTCTTGCCTTTAAACACAATTGCAAGCTTTAATATATTGTTTATATTTCTTATTTTTAATTCTCTTTCATATTGATTTTCTTCAATCTGATTTAGTGCTTCTTCAATTCCCTTTTCGATACTCTTGCTATTGCTTTCTCTTATCTTTTTAAACTCAATTATAATAGCTAATTTTGAAGTGTCTTTAGGAATTATCATAACATCATAACGTCCGTATCCACTTTCCTTATTTGAATTAATTTCATACTTATCTCCAAGTGAAACTAACATTCCAAGTACAAATGCATGATAAACCTTTTCTGGTTCATTTCCAGATGTATCAAAATAGCTCATATTATCAACAACAAAGTCTGTAAAAATTTCTTCAAAAACTTCTATATCTCCATTTATTAAAGCATTAAGCATATCATTATATAAGCCTGTAGTCAGACTTTCACTGAACCACTTTTTTATTAAATTCTTATAAAAAACTAACACTTCATTATTAGGTATTTTTAATGTACAGTGAAGTTCTCCTAGTTCACGTTCTGTTTTTATTGGTTTTAGATATCCGCTTAAAGTTAAAAAGCTCCATAGATTTTCATCATCATATTCTACTTCTTTCATTACTATATGATCATCAATAACTTTCTCTATGGAATTTCCTTTAATAAGTTCTTCAAGACTTTTCTTTGTATTTTCGTCTCCTCTTACAAGTAATTTCTTTATAAGATCATTACTGCTGCTATTTATCCAGTATGGAATAAATCCATCTTTATTATTTTTAATATAATTCAATAATGACCATGGATTATATATTACTTTTCCACCAAAAATATATCCATTATACCATTGTCTTACTTCTTCAGTTTTATCCTCTAAATCATAATATTGAAGAAGTTCTTTTACTTCATCAACTGTAAATCCAAATTTATCATTAAAATTACTACTGAATATAGTGTCTACTTCCAAATTATTAAGTCCTGAAAAAATACTTTCTTTTGCTACTCTAAGAATTCCTGTTAATAATGCTTTTTCTAAATCATTATTGTCTTTTAGTGCACATGTAAGCATTACCTGCATTAAGGATATCATATTATCATAATATCCTCTTACATAAGACTCTTGAATAGGAACGTCATACTCATCAATAAATACCATAACTTTTCTACCATAATGAATTTTCATAAATCTCATAAGCATACTTATAGATTCTGCAATATCCGCAGTAGTCATGTTTTTTTCAACTATTTTTTTAAAATTTTTCTTATCATTTTCATTTAATTTATCGCTCTCTAATAGATAAAAATGATCTCTATATAAATTAGAAAAAAGAATCCTCATTCCATTTTCAGCATCTTCATAGTTTTGGAATTTTATATTTTTAAATGATATAAAAATAACAGGATATTTTCCTTGAAGTTTCATTACCTCATCATCATTTTCAATTTTTAATCCTTTAAATAATTTTGCTGATTCATTTTTTGATTCTACATCAAAGAAATACTTCAACATATTCATATTAAGTGTTTTTCCAAACCTTCTAGGCCTTGGTATTAAAATAACTTTTGCTCTATTTTCTATAAATTCTTTTATAAGAAATGATTTATCAATAAAATAATGATTTCCTTCTATAAGCTCCATGAAATCCGAAGTTCCAACTTGAATTGTTTTTTTCACATGCACACCTTCTTTCATCTTACAATTGATTATTATTCAATATTATATCCTAGAAAACATAAATTTAAAACATTACTTAAAATATAGCTGTAGTTAATTTAAGCCTTATGAATTTTAATAGAGGTTATAAAAAATAGTAGCCCAACCGTAATTGGATACTACTAATTTTATTGATAAGTTATTTATTTTTAACTTTTACATAATACTTTCCAAACCTTTTGACAAGTTTTATAACTTCAAAGCCATTAACATATTCTCCAATTTCAGCATCCTTAGGAACCTCAATTAAAATTGTTTCCTTTTTCTTTTTTACACTTCTATCTACAAATACTTTTCTACCTCTTCTTGCTGGCATGTTCTATCATCCTCTTAATATAGTATGTTTCGAAGTTATTATATTAAGAATAAATAATATATGTTCTTTGAAATTATTAAAAAATTGTAATATTAATTTCATTTTTATCTTTAAATGAAATTAAATTTAGAAAATCCACTTATTAGGGCCTTAAAAATTATTACTAAAAATATTTGCATTTAATTGATAAGTTTTTATTAATACAAGAACTTTTGTATAATATTACATTCTATTTATGGGGTATTAATTAAATATTGTTAATTGTATGATATATGATAACACGAATCACTTACATATAATACCATAATAGATTGATTTTTCTTATTTGTAATGTATTATTAAATATGGAATTTCTTTTATATAAAATTTATACAAGTGAGGTAAAATTATGAAGATAAATAAAGTAGCCGTAGTAGGTACTGGTGCTGTAGGAACATCTATAGCCTTTG
>JBJEJM010000176.1:0-3452 GCA_051878075.1 Clostridium sp.
AATAATTATCAATTTTTATAAATTATATGTTTAAATTCCACTTTTATAAAATAATAAGTTTTGTTGCTAAAATTATTAGTTGAGGCTATACTATTTATAGTAGTTTAATACTTGGCAACGTATAGTGAGATGCTAATTGTTAGCTAAAATAAGGAGGTATTATAATGGCAAATGTATTAGATGAGCTGTTAGAAAGAGGATACATAAAACAGTTTACTCATGAAGAAGAAACAAGAAAATTATTAGAAAATGAGAAGGTAACTTTTTATATAGGATTTGATCCAACAGCAGATAGTTTGCACGTAGGTCATTTCATAGCAATGATGTTTATGGCTCATATGCAAAGAGCTGGACACAGACCAATAGCTTTAATTGGTGGTGGAACTGCTATGGTTGGAGATCCAAGTGGTAAGACTGATATGAGAAAAATGCTTACTAAGGAAGATATCGAACATAACGTTGAATGTATAAAAAAGCAAATGGAAAGATTTATAGATTTCTCTGATGATAAAGCTATATTAGTAAATAATGCTGACTGGCTTTTACAAGCTAATTATGTAGATTTCTTAAGAGAAGTAGGAGTACACTTCTCAGTAAATAGAATGCTTACAGCTGAATGTTTCAAACAAAGATTAGAAAGAGGATTATCTTTCTTGGAATTCAACTACATGTTAATGCAGGGATACGATTTTTACGTATTAAATCAAAAGTATAACTGTAAAATGGAACTTGGTGGAGATGATCAATGGTCAAACATGATTGCAGGTGTTGAACTTGTTAGAAGAAAAGCTCAAGGCCAGGCAATGGCAATGACTTGTACATTATTAACTAACAGCCAAGGACAAAAGATGGGTAAAACAGTTGGAGGAGCTTTATGGTTAGATCCAAAGAAAACTTCACCATATGATTTCTATCAATACTGGAGAAATGTTGATGATGCAGATGTAGAAAAATGTTTAGCATTATTAACATTCTTACCAATGGATGAAGTAAGAAGACTTGGAGCATTAGAAGGTGCACAAATCAATGAAGCAAAGAGAGTATTAGCTTATGAAATTACAAAACTTGTACATGGAGAAGAAGAAGCTAAAAAAGCAGAGCAGGCTGCACAAGCATTATTCTCAGGCGGAGCTGATATGTCGAATGTTCCAACAGTTACTATAACAAGGGAAGAAATAGGATTACCTATTATAGATATAATGGCAAGTACAAAAATTTTACCATCTAAAAAAGAAGGAAGAAGATTAATTGAACAAGGCGGATTATCATTAAATGGAGAAAAAGTTACTGATGCTGCAAGAACATTAAATGATGAAGATTTTGAAGATGGAGTAGCTCTTATAAAAAGAGGTAAGAAAAATTACAATAAAATTGAAGTTAAATAATTTTAAATTTTAGTGATTTTAAGCTGTTTCTAAATTATTAGGAACAGCTTTTGTTAACTTGTATTTATTATTTACGATAAGTATAATATATGTTTAATTATAAACTACATTTATAGGTGTTTATTTAAAATAAAAAATTTATAAAGTGGGTGAAATTAAGAATGCCAGGAATTTGGAATATAAATAATGGGTATAATTCAAATACTAGAAAAATTTCCAGTAAACTTACATTTGAGGCAGGAGAGAAATTTACTGGACGAATTGTTGATAAGGGCGAAGGAAAAGATGTTATAATAAAACTGGCAGATGGATGGCAGTTTATTGCGGAAGTTGATGGCAAAGTTAATTTAGAAGATATTAAACTTGTTAAATTTCAAGTGGAAGGATTCGAGAATGGAAAGCTGAAATTAAAAATAGTACAAGGTGATATTTCTAAGGAAGATGTTCAAGATGGTGATGAAAACTATCAAGAGATTGCAGAAAAAGAAGGATTATCAAAAGAAGATATAGAATTGTTAAAAAAGATGGTAAAGCATAATTTTTCTTTATCAAAGGAAAATATCGATAAAATTAAAACTATATTACAATTTAGTAAAAAGATTAACTCGGATTCACAAGAATTAAACAGATTTATAGAAAAGTATATACTAAGTAAAGGTGTAGAAGTAGACAGTGAACAGGGAATAGCTATGAAAGAAACACTGACTAAATTTATAAATGAATTCAAAAATATGAGTACAGATGATATTTTGACTTTCCTTGAAAATAGTATTGATTTTACTAAAGAAAATATAGAAAGTTTTAATAAGCTATTTAAAAGTGATTCATCAATAGAGAAAATATTAACATCTATAAAAGATAAAATTAGCAATGAATGTGATATTAAGACAGATTTTAAAGAAGTAAATATTAATATTAATCAACAAAAAAATTCAGAAGAAATCGTACAACAGAATACACTTAATAAATCAGCATTTTCAAAAGTATATGCTGAAAATAGCCCTAATAACAATAAAATAAATGTTCTTGAGATTTTAAAAACTTTAGCAGGGAATGGGGGAAGTGAGGAGAAAATACATAGTGATGCTTATGATGTTATATTAGATAAATCTATATTAGATAAATTAACTGATAAGAATGTTGCTAATGAAATTAGAGAAGTTGTAGGTGACAAAAGTACGAATGAAAATCTTCAAAAGACTCAAGCATCAAATTTATTAGAATCAACAAATAAAGTTAAAGTTGAAGATATCTTAAGCAAATCTGTAGGAAAAGATATAAGTCTTTCTGATACAGAATATAAAAAAATAGTAGAGCTAGTACAGAATAAAGAATATAATTTCAAATCAGACTCATCTATTGAAGTCTCAAAAAAATCTGATGTGAGTATGCAGATTCATAATAATACTGAGAATTCAATTGTAGTAGAGGAAAAATCATTTGTAAATTCAGAGAAATCTGAAAATATTAAAACAGCCGTTAATAATGATATTATAAGAGATTTCTCAGATGTCCGTAATGATGTTAGAGATATAAAGTCAGAAATAAAGTCTAAAATTAACAATGTCAGGGATATCGTTAAAGAATTAATAAGTAATACTATAACAAACGATTCAGTTTCAAATAAGATAACAAATATTATAAAAGATAATATAAATGATATTAAAGTATTTAATACAGTAAGTAATGAGTATTATTGTTTGAATTTTGATATACAATCACAATTAAGAGAATATCCATGCAGACTTATTATTAAAGATAATAGGAAAGACGGCAAAAAAATAGACAGGGCAAATACAAAAATGGTTTTAACTATTAATACAGCTAATTTAGGTGAAATTGATGGATATTTAATTATGAGAGAAAACAATATAGATGTGAATTTAAAATGTGATAACAAATATACAATAGTATTGGATAATCATAGGAAGGAACTTGTTGATGGACTAGCTACATTGGGATTATTCGTAACTGTTAAAGTTACAGCAAAAGAAAATAATGCAGATATAGTTAATGTAAGAGAATTTTTTAATGATGTAACTATATCAAGTATAGATACTAAAGTTT
>JBJEJM010000177.1:0-3438 GCA_051878075.1 Clostridium sp.
ATTCTGCCTTTATTAGTCATTCTAGATTCACGCATAAGGTCAGCACCACTAATAGTTATAATTCCAGTATCTTTATCACATATTCGTACCAGATGTAAAAATAAAACTACTTCTTGTGGTTTTAGATTCTTATCTAAAAGTAAATCTTCTTTTATTGCTATTGTATTACTCATTAGTTTACTTCCTCCTTAAGATCTCATTCAATTATACCATCTATAAATAAAAAAGTCACAAATGGTTTTTTAATAAAAAAGAATAATAGTTTAATAGAATAATATTATTATAGAATATTATTTGTCGGACCATTTTGGGGATATGGTACAAACCAATTTTGGAATAACATAAGAACCAAATATGGTTTAAACACAAACCATATCTGGTTCTTGAATTATGATTTTAAAGAGAATTATAGATAATGTATATTAGCCATTTACTAAAACGCTTTGCATCATGCTTATGCAGTTTTCTAATGTACTTATTTTCATTTCATATTTATTAATTTTATTTTCAAGTTCTTTTATATATAATTCTTTATTTATATCTTCATTACTGGTTTCTATTCCAAGATATTTGTTGATTTCCTTAAGAGTAACTAGATACTCCTTACCAGACTTAACAGCCTTGATTTTACCGTTTCTTATTGCAAGAGTTAATCTTGTTACTGGTATATTATATCTTTCACTTATTTCCTTTAATCTTAATATTGCTTTATCATCTGTAAACATATGTTGCCTCCCGTTTTGTTAGTGTGTAGCTAAATAGTAGCACTTACATAATGATTTTTAAACTTGATGAAAGTTTTTATATTATTCCATAAATTTAATTATCTTTCGATAGCTCTTTCAAGCTATGTTTTTTAGAATAAATTTCATAAATTATTTTATAAATTTCCTGTATACATTTTTTGAAAACTAAGTAATAATAGTATCTTGTCAGGGGGAGGAAAAGTTATGGCAAGTTATAAACAAGTGACAAAAGGCAATTGGAAAGTTACTGTTAGTTTAGGATTTGATCTTTATGGAAAGAGAAAGAAAATAATTAAGCAGGGGTTTAGAACCAAAAAAGAAGCTGAGGCTTATGTTACACAGATTATGGATCAAAGAGATAAAGGATTTATAGCTTCAGCAGATAGCAGTATATTGTTTAAAGATTATATAACAACATGGTATGATGAATATAAACAATATAACATTGGAATAAATACAAGAGTAGGGTATTCATCAAGAATAAAAACTAATGTTATTCCTTTATTAGGACGTTATAGATTAGATCAATTAAATAATCAAATAATCCAGAATTTCTATAATACTTTAATTAGCAAGAAGAAGCATAAACCTGCAACAGCTAAAAAGAATTTGGATATAGTTATAAGCTGCTTGAAGTATGCTAAGAAGAATAAGCTAATATATGAGCTGCCAACAGATATAGAAAAACAGAAGCTAGAAAAACCAGAAATTAAAGTATGGGAAAAGCATCATGTGGAATTTTTTTTAGAGCAGATTAAAGATACTTATCTATATACACCAATATTTATAGATGTGCTTACAGGACTTAGAGTAAGTGAATTATGTGGACTTAGATGGTGTGATGTAGATTTTGATTCTGGGATAATATCAGTTTCAAATCAGCTTATATATGAAACTAATACAAAAGTATTATTTTTAGGAAAATTAAAAACGCAATGTAGTAATAGAAAAATTACTATACCATTAGTTCTTATTGATTATTTAAAAAAATTAAAAGAACATAGAAATGCTGAAAGTTCTGATTATATTGTTCTAGATAGAATGGGGAATGCTTATAACCCTAAAGCTCTTTCAACTAACTTTTCAAAAAAGATAAAAGAATTCTCCAAACCTGCTGAAGAAGTAGAAGAAAAAGAAAATTATATGCAGTTACCGAAAATTACGTTTCATGGATTAAGACATACTCATGCAACTATGTTAATTGCAAATGGTGAAAATATAAAAGTGGTATCCCAGAGATTAGGGCATAGTGATATAAGAATGACATTGAATACTTATACACATATAGTTGATGATATGAATAAAAATACAGCCCAATTACTGGATAAAATGTTTGGATAAAATTTCAAAAAGAAAAAGTGTCACCTTAGTGTCACCTTTTTGAGCAAAATAAAAGCTGAAAGCCAGTAATAATCAGCTTTCAGCAATCTAAATGGTGACCCATACGGGAATCGAACCCATGATTTCACCGTGAGAGGGTGACGTCTTAACCTCTTGACCAATGGGCCATGCAACATAGATTATTATACTTTTTTTACATTATAATGTCAATACTTACATGAATTTTAATTTTTATAATAAAAAAGATATAATTAAATCATATATGAAAATTTTCAAAATATTTTAAAAATAGTTTTGAGTTTCAAGCAAAATATGTTAAACTATTATATAGTTAGTAGTTTAGTGGTGTAAGATTAGATACTTGTCGCACCTATGTGATTTTGATCACATAAAATTACGACTCCTTTTTAATATTTTGTAGTATATCCATCAGTATTGCGGCTATATTTAAATACTGATGGATATTATTTTTATGTAATTTAAAATGAACTCTTGGAATATATAATTAATATAGAGTAAATATACTATGTGTTTCAGCCTTATAGATAAGCTTAATAAGCATTATATAACAGGGAGTTGGTTTTATGGATCAAAGTGCTAAGTTTGCACTGATACTTTCATTTCTAGCAGGTATCTCTACAGTTCTTGGAGCCTGTATAGTTTTTGTTTCTAAACAGAAGAATAAAAAGATGATTGCTTTTTCACTGGGGTTTTCTGGAGGGGTAATGGTCTGTGTATCTTTTACTGATTTATTTCCTTTTGCTGAAACTACCTTGATTAAGCATTATGGAAATATTTATGGAGTAATACTTACTATAGTATATATGCTGGTAGGTGTTATTTTTGCAATGCTCATTGATAATTTTATTCCACATGAAAATCATGTAGTTGTATCTAATGAATGTAATAATAGCAGACTATTTAGAGTTGGTCTGGTTTCTATGATTGCAATAACACTACATAATTTCCCCGAAGGAATTGCAACATTTATGTCTAGTTATCAAAATGCAGCTTTAGGAATTTCTATTTCTCTTGCTATTGCCATGCATAATATACCTGAAGGGATTGCCGTAGCTATGCCTATTTATTATTCCACAGGAAACAGAAAAAAAGCTTTAAGGTATACTTTATATTCGGGATTATCAGAGCCTGTAGGAGCAGTACTGGCTTTTTTGATATTGAAACCTTTTATAAGCGAAATATTGCTAGGACTTATTTTTGCATTCGTAATGGGAATTATGCTTTATATATGTTTTGAAGAACTTATCCCTTCTTCAAGAGAATATGGATATACTAAATTATCATTGTGTTCAATATTTCTGGGAATATGTATAATGCCAATAACTCATAT
>JBJEJM010000178.1:0-14452 GCA_051878075.1 Clostridium sp.
TAATAGGATTTGTTTACCAAAATCCTATTAGATTTTTTAGTATATTTATTTTTAAAATTTCATCTTCAAGTCTCAGCTTTCAGTTAGTTATAAGCTGAAACCTAGTCTTTATAATCTGATTCTAATTTTATTTTTATGGCTGTACCTTTAGGAATGAGCTCTCCTGAAGATATACTCTGATCACTTACTGTACCCTGACCTTCAAAAGTCACAGTCAATCCGAGATCTGTCAATAAATTGTAAACAGATTCTTTAGAATATCCTCTTACATCAGGCATTACTACAGTATTAGCATCACCTGTACTGCCTGAAGTATAAAGTTTTATAATAGAACCTTCTTTTATAGAGTATCCTGGATATGGATCCATACTTACAATCTTATCTCCATTTCCCTCTATATCGCATTGAATATTTATATCTTTCAATGTTTTTTCTGCTTCTTCTTTTTTCATTCCTCTTATTTCTGGCAATACAACTTCTTTAGCAATTTTATAAATATCATCTTGTGAAAATTGATTATTAAGATAATTAAATATATCTGCAAATAATGTATGGGCATAAGGAACTGCTACCTGACCTGCATAATAATTTCCATTGCTAGGCTCATCTACTGTAATCATTACTGTAACCTTAGGGTCATCAACAGGTGCCATTCCAACAAACGAAGAAATATATTTACCTTCTATATATGCTCCATTTTCCATTTTCTGAGCTGTACCAGTCTTTCCACCTATATGATACCCATCAATGAATGCAGCTGTTGCAGAACCAGCTGTAACAACCTTTTCTAAGTATTGTCTAAGTTCAGCAGTTTTTTCCGCACTTGCTACTACTCTAGTTTCTGGATCAAATGTTTCATCTACGATTTCAACACCATTTTCATCATTATGAGTTATTTCTTTCATTATATGAGGCTGTATCCACGTTCCTCCATTTGCAACTGCATTAAATGCAGCCATATACTGCATTGAATTTACAGTATTAGTATGACCAAAAGATATTGTAGCTAAATCTGTTGGAGATATATTTTCAGGAGACTTTACTATTCCTTCTGCTTCTCCCTGTAAGTCTATTCCTGTAAGTTCTCCAAATCCAAATTTCTTTATATATTCATATAATTTATCTTTTCCAAGCATTTCTCCAACTTTCATAAATCCTACATTACATGAATTCTGCACTATTTCTGGGAATGTCTGAAGTCCATGTCCTTCTGTCTGCCAGCAGTTTATACGTCTGTTACCAAAATTAAGACCGCCTCCACACTCAAATGTAGTATTTTCATCAACAAGTCCCTCTTCTAATGCTGATAAAGCTGTTATAACTTTAAATATCGAACCTGGTTCAAATGAATCACTTACCATTCTATTTCTCCACATTTTCTGCAGTTTATCACTATCAGTTTCTCCTTCAAAGTTTTCATATCCTTCATAAGGATTATTAGGATTAAAATCTGGTTTATTAGCCATTGCAAGTATTTCTCCTGTCTTAGGATCCATTACTGTAACAGAAGTTGCTTTTGCCTTATTATCAATATATGCCTGCTGTGCCACCTTTTCAGCAAAAGACTGAATTGTTTCATCAATAGTAAGTGTTACATCTTTCCCATCAACAGGAGATGTAAATTCTGAATCTCCATAAGGAAGTGCTGTACTATTTTTATCAAATTCACCTATCTTAACCCCTGGAATTCCTGAGAGATATGTATTGTACTCTGATTCTATACCAGTAAGACCTTTTCCATCACTTCCTGTTACACCTAATACATGTGCTAAAAAATTATTATTAGGATAATACCTTTTGGTATCTCTTGATACTACAATACCATATATATTTAGTGACTTTACCTTATCAGCATCTTCTTTTTCAATTCTTCGTATAAGAGTTGCAGAATTTGCAGGAAGACCACTATCTAACTTTGTTTCGAGTTTTTCTATAACAGTTTTCACATCCATATTCAAAGCATTTGCTATTGCTGGAGCTATATCATATTCAGTTATACCATCATCCCCTACTGGAACTGGTATACCTGCTGCCCTTCTCTGTTCAATTTCTTTATTTGACAACTGGTCAATTTTTTTATCCAGATATGTTCTTATAGCTGTTAAATCAAGATCAACTCTATATACATTTTCTGATACTGCAAGCTCTTTTCCGTTTCTATCCAGTATCTTTCCTCTTACTGCATCTATTTTTACTTCACTTGTCCATTGTTCTTCTGCCATGCCCGCATACTCTGGACCTCTTATTATCATTATATGAGACAAACGAGCTATCAAAAATACAAATATGATTGTAAGAGTTAATCCTACACTACCTATCCTTTTCATCTGTACATTTCTGCTGCCTTTATAATTTTTCTTTTTCACCACGATTTCCTCCATCTGTATTTTTATAAATACTTAAGACTCAGATGATTTATTATTCATCTGAGTCTTTTATACTTACATAAAAATATAATTATTATAAGTCCGATATTATATGCTATTCAAATTTTCATTATCTAAAATTAAATAAATGCGACCAAAAACTTTCTTCTTTTTTGGGTACAGAATGCTCTTCTATATTTTCAAAATAATTGTTAGAAAAATCAATCTTTACTACATCTGTTCCTTGTGCAACATGCATTCCAAGAGTATTGCTTGCATTTTCTTCTATATTATTTAAAGCAGAATATTTTAGGATTTTTACCCTCAAAGCTTCATTTTCTTCTTCTGTAGCATTTATCTGTTTTTCTAATCTGCTTACATTCTGCTGCATCTTATATACTTTTCCATCTCCAGCAATAATAATGCATCCCAGGCTAAGTATACTTATAATAACAGTCAGCATATATTTTCTATCACTCTGTTTCTCTTTTCTGAATAACTCTTCTCTTTTGTGTTTCCTTTTTACATTTTTATCCTGCCTCTTAGGTTTACGTATCGTAGTTTTTTTCAAAGGCTTTACAGCATTATTTCCTTTTACCCCATAACTGTATTCTCCTTGCGGCATTTTTTCACATCCCCACTTTTTACATAGTTATAACTTTTCTACAATTCTTACTTTTGCACTCCTGCTCCTAGGATTTTCTTCCACTTCTTCTTTACTAGGCGCAATTCCTTTCCTGCTTAGAACCTTTACTAATGGTTTCTTTCCACACACACATATAGGAAATTCCTTTGGACATGTACATGGATTTTCTAATTCTCTAAACTTTAGTTTTACTATTCTATCTTCCAAAGAATGGAATGTTATTATTGCCATCCTTCCACCTGGATTCAATCTATTTATTCCATCTTCGATAGCTCTGTTAAGTATCTTTAGTTCTGAATTCACTTCTATTCTTATAGCCTGAAATGTTCTTTTAGCTGGATGAGGACCTTCTCTTCTAGCTCTTGCTGGTATTGCAGCTTTTATTATATCAACAAGTTCAAACGTAGTTTCAATTGGTTTATCTTGTCTTCTGTTAACAATGAAGTTTGCTATTCTTTTAGCAAATTTCTCTTCTCCATAGTCCCTTATTATCTTATATAATTCTTCTTCACTATACTCATTTACAACTGTATACGCTGAAAAATCGTTATCCCTGTTCATTCTCATATCTAATGGTGCATCCTGCATATAACTGAATCCACGCTCAGCATTATCCAGCTGATATGAAGAAACTCCAAGATCCATTAATATTCCATCAACTTTTTCAATTTCTAAATCACTTAAAATACTGTCTATGTTATAAAAATTGCTATGAACATATTTAACATTACTGTAATCTTTTAGTCTTTCTTTAGCTGCTTTTAAAGCATCCGTATCTTGATCTATTCCTATCAATAATCCATCATTAGATAAATGTTTTAGTATATGTGACGAATGACCTGCACCACCTAATGTACAATCCACATATATACCATCTTCTTTAATATTCAATCCATCAATGCATTCATTCAAAAGGACTGATACATGCTTAAACTCCATAATAAAAACTCCTCATGTTTCTAAATCATTCTTTTCTTCTGCAATCACATCTATTCAATTGAAAATTTCAATTGAAAATTAAGAATTTTAGTAAATATCCTTAAAATATATTTTCAATCATTGTTTTATTGGTTTTTCCTATACATAAAAACCATATATGAGCTATTGTATTTACCACATTTAATTCTCGATATCTTTAATGACTTCTAAATACTTAAAAAATTTTCTTAATATTTTCGGTACAAGCATTCTGTATTTTAATTATAAATTATTATACATAAGCTTATTCTATAAATTTAACACAATTCCTTCTATTTTGCAAAAAAATATTTTTCTTTTTAATTTTACTTTAAAAAATATAAATATTATGAAAATATTTTTTAATAATGATTCAAATTTTAAATTTGCCTAAATCATACAATATATTACAAGATGTAAGAATAATAAAACTGATAATAAGCCATAAAGGACCATTTAAAGGTGATTCAATTGCATCTATAGCTGCTTCATAAAGAAAATAATAGTATATGAGATAATCTAATAAAAAAGCTGTGTTAATGACTACTGCCTTAATATTTTTACTTTTATAGTATTTAAATATTAAATTAAATGTATACACATTTTTCCACAAAACAATTGACGTTATCAATATAATTATAACTAAATCCACATATACTCCTCCATTATAATTAGTCCCTTAATTATTAATATTTTATTACAAAATAAAAATACTTAAATTCAGTTTATTTTTCATATTTTTTCTAATAAAAAAGCTGAATATTATATTTATATATTTAAAAAATTATATTTCTAAATACAATAAAAATAATATCAGCTTTAATTAATTATAAATGTTTATATAGATACAAATAAACATTTATGTAATATGAAATCTAATTCTCTCTTTATCTTAATTAATTCTTCATAATTAATATCTTCAGTTATATCTTCTGTTTCATCTTCGCTAAATTCTTTAGTAAGTTCATCGAATAAAGACATAATTTCTTTTTTATTGGTTTCTTTAAATTCATCAATATATTTTCTTACTGCCTTTTCAACATCTTTTGCCCAGTTATCAATAGCTTCCATAGATATCTCTTGAATCTTATTCTGCCAGTTCAATGTATCATATAGATATATTATTGAATCAGTAAATATACTTAAATAATGTGTTATTCCTTTTAACGAACTTGCTCTTATAACTTTTATCAATTTAGATAATCCATTATGATCTGCATATTCTGGTTCAGATTTGTCTAATCTCTTAAAATTTCTATCAGCTGCATTTTTATTATCCTTCTTTTTATAACCACTATTCCTGAACATTTCACCAGCTGCCTTCTTCATAGCATCTCCAATATGCTTTTTCAAGATACCTTCCATAACATCACTATAACATGGTACATTAACTTTTACTTTATTCTCCAACACTGATGCTGCTTTATTTAAAGATTCCTTAATTGCCTTATCTAGTAAAACTATTTCATCTTCAATGTAACTTAATATTTCTTCTGTCTTTTCACTAGTAAGCTTAGGAACATAATAATGCTGCATAAATGAATATGTCTCTTCTCTCTTAGTCCATTTAGTTTCATCCTGAACATATCTGCTTATATCATTTTTTATTGAAGATGCTGCTTTATCTATAAGTTTCATTGATTTAACTTTAGTTTTAGTAAATCCTCTTTCCAGAATTGAATTTATTTCTTCTTTACATTCAAAGAATTCCTTTGTAAGTTTTTTTCTTTCTTTTAAATCATTTTGAGCTGATTCAATACTTGCAATTTTTGAATTAACTTTGATTTCACATTCTCCTAATATATAATCCTGATAACCTTTTAATGCTTCGCCAAGCTCTTCTATTTTTTCAGGATCATTGATTCTATTATAAATATAATCAAGAAGTTTTTGACTATTAAGTTTTTTCTCACTGCTGCTTTCTATGCAGAAAGTTACTACATCCCTATGTATGCATTCATTAACATGCTCTCTTATTTCTTTTACTCTTTTATTAGTTTCATCAGTATCTTTAGGACACATATTGACTGCAAGTATAACTTCTACCTTATCTGAAATTATTTCTCCTACATATTTAAGGAATTGGTAGTCATCATCATTAAGACCTACTTTATAAGAAACTACATAAATAATGAAGTCTCCTTCTGGAATAAAATCTTTCAATACATCTTCATGATAATCAACAAGTGAACCATAACCTGGAGTATCAAAAAATCTCATTCCTAAATATTTATCATTTTTACTTCTTCCAGTATATCTTAATCTGTGTATATCAGATGTTGGATGAACTACTAATTTATTAAACTCTTCTTTATCTACATCATTAATACTTCCATCTTTATGTATTTTACACCATGACTCTTCTTCATTTGCTAGGACAACTTCAGTCACAACTCCTGTTGTTGGTCTGACACTTTCAATCATCGCTTTTTTTTCTAAAATACTATTTATTAATGTACTCTTGCCTGAACTTGTTTCCCCAAGCATCAATACATAGTGTGATGGATTTACTACCCTCTCTTTTATTAACGAATTTTTATCCATTATATCCTTAATCCCAAGAGTATTAACAATAGAATCTATTTTTTCCTGTCTTCTTATACAATTATTAAAAATATTCATGCCTGCTTCTCCTTTTTAAAATAATCCTTATAATCGACTCTTAATCAGATTTCTTTTTAAGTCCTTCAGACTTTTTAAGTCTTCTTCAAAGAAAAATGTATCATTTTCACTATAACTTGCTTTATATTGCTCTTCTATATTAGCAATATCTTCTTTAAATGCTTTTTCTATCTGCTTTCTTAATTTTTTTATGGAATTATCTACTTCTTCCTGCTTCGCCTTTAAGTCATCTATTATTTCTTCTTTTAAATAATTTTCTAAATCTTCAAGCATAGGTTCAAGATCCTTTATAGTATACTCTGCTCTTGTACTAAGGATTTCTTTTCTTATATTTTCACCTATTATTGAAAAAGCGAAACCTATTCCCATTCCAACTAGAATTCCAAGTGGTCCGCCAAGAGTACTTACTGCACCTAAAGTTCCAATAAGACCTGAGCTTACACCAAGAATTGGAGGAATTGATTTTTCAAATTTTACAGTACTTTTTTTGTTAAAAAAGGATATGTTCTCATATGTTCCATCAAAACCTTTTATAGTTATATACTGAATTTTACTATTAAGATTCTTTACAAGATCACTTGTTATATTTAAAATCTCTTCCATAATATTATTTATTGCTTTATCTGAAAGTTCTTTATATATTGAACTTAATAGCTCACCATCAACTATACCTCTATTAATTATCCTCTTCAGATTACTTCTAAGATCATCCATATTATATCTTATAATATAATCTGCTTCATCTATGATACTATCCATTCTATCATAAGAATAACTTCTTATATTTTTGAAGTTTTCTTTATTTTGAGATAGGATTTCTTTTATTTCTTTTATTTTTTTTGTTTTTTCAAGTTCATTTTCACTAGCCCTGTTTATTGAAGCTGATATATAATTTTCAATCTGACTTTGAATGTTATTAAGTACTTCATCAATTTTAACTTCAAGAGTACCCATAAGTGAGCTATTGTATCTCATTGAAATACCTCTTATCTCTTCTATAACTTTTTCTATTCCAGATGATCTGTATAACTCATCATCATTTGTAAACTTGCCTTTTACAGCTTCATACACATTTACTATATTTACAGTAACTTCTCTATTATCATTATAAGAATGGCTTATACTATTAAGTACACCTTCATTATGATCCTTTGCATCTTCAGCATCTTCGTCACTTTCATCATTCCATTTATTCTGCACAAATATAGTATTTGACAATTTAGGCCATAAAGCATTTATAAAATTTTTTTCTGTTCTAGTTATTGGCGGATTAGTTCTTATCATAAAAATTCCTGCCACTAATTTGTTGACATAATCTAATGTTGTTTTTTGGTTTTCAGGTGTAAGACTCCCTACACCTGGAAGATCAACAAGAACGATATTATCCTTTAAAATTTCACTATTATTATATAATACTATCTTACTTACTCCAAGTTCATTAGCTGGATTATAATCATTATGAACATACTTTTCTAATTCATCTACTTTTATACATTGTTCAGGCTTTCCAATAAAATGTACTTCAGCTTCTTTAGTATTTTCTCCATAATGCACTTCTACAGGCACACATGTTGTTTCATCAACATCTGTAGGAAGTACATTTTCATCCATAAGTATAGAATTCAAGAAACTGCTTTTTCCTGCTCCCTGTATTCCAAGGACAGGTACAAATATTTCTTTCTTATTTAAATTATCTATAAAATGACTAAAATATTCTTTATAATCAAATTCATAATTTTCATTCATATACTTTTCTAATAATTCATTAAATTTTGAATCATTAATTATATCAATATATGTCATTTAATTACTCTCCTCTTTCTATCAAAAACTAATTTCTTTTCTTACCAAAAATTCTTGATAAAAATGATCTGTTTCCCCATTCAACTTCTTCCTGTATCTTTTGTATTTTTTCATTAATATCATTTTCATATCCATGAATTATTTTAATTAAAAGTTCCTTTTCATCTATTTTATCACTAATTTCACGTAATTTTTCACACATTAACTGTTTATTAGAAAAAAAGTTGCTTTCCATTCCTTGATTTAATTTTAAAATTTCCTCTTCGATATTATTAGTATTTATATTTCCAATCTTATCTATTATCTCATTTTTATTTTTATCTGCATCTTTCACTATTTTTAATCCTAATATTGCGAGCTTATCTTCTAGCTGTTCAAAATTTAATCCATCTATTTTGGAATCCAATTTCTGCAATTCATCACTTACTGCATTATTTGAATTATTGAAAGATTCTTTTATAATTTGACTATCTTCCATTAATTTATGCAGATTTTCATTAAATAGTTTATTATGCTCAATCATGATTTTGCTATGCTCACCCATTACCTTAATAATTGATGATTCTACTGTTGATTCAATACTTTTAGTTATATCATTTAAATTTCCATTAACTTCTTCAATCATTTCTTGAAAATCTTCATTATCATCTAGAAAATCTCCTACCTCTTTTTTCAAATCATTTAACTTCTTCTCAAGAGTCTTTATTTTTTCAATAACTTCTGATGTCATATTTTTGGAGATTTTAGATAATGAATCCATCATATCATCTTGAAGTTCTCCCATCATATTCTTTGTCATTTCATCACACTGAATTAATATTGATTTATCTTCCATGATTATCCTCCACTTTCTGGCCATTTTCCAGGAAAAAGCTTAATATTTCTTCTATTATCTCTTTTTCTTCTTCTCCGCGAGATAATAAATTTGTCATTACAATTTCTTTAACTTGTTTATAAGTACTTATAATAAAATTGCTTTTATTCTCACATTCAATAAGTACCATATTATATATTGGATTCTTTGCATTTATCAGCACTCTTCCAATTTTATCATCATTAAATTTCTTTATTAATTTTCTTTTTAATATGTAAACTTCAAAAAGAAGCTCTTTAATATTTCTTGCACTAAAAAATTCTTTATAAGAATCCACTACAAGATTCATAATTACATTATTATATTCTAAAAATTCCTTTAAATTAACATTATTCATTATATACTTTTCTGAATTGGAAATCTGAATTCCATTAAATATTAAATACATATTGTAAGTACTTCCATAAGATTTCTTCAATTTTTCATAAAGACTTAACTTATTTATGTTATTTTCATAAACTATGGTAATATTATTGCATTTATATAGTCCATTTTTCTTAAAATCTTTAATTTCAGATTCTGATAAATACTTTCCTTTAATTCTTGCAATAAATTTTACTGCTGACTCTTCATCCCATGTCCAGAAAATATCTTCTGCTTTTCCATTAAACCTTTTACACACTTCTTTATTAATATAATTACCAACAATTTTGTAATTCTGTTCACATATATTATTTATAATTTTATATATGTTATAGCTGTTTTTCTGTATAGCCACATTAACCATTTTAAATTCTTCACTATTATCAATATAACTTGATCTAGTTTCCGAATCTTGTGTAAGTGCTGCTTCTAATTCTACAGCCTCGGTATTTTTCCTTAATATAAGTTCTCTTTTTATTTTCTCCAGCCTTTCAAAAGTTCCTTCAATATGATAAAGCTCTATACCTTGATGTTTCTTATTATATAAATCCTTTTCCTGCTTACTGACTTCATTATAAAAAAGATTCATAGATCTTGTGTATTGCTTGGTCCATTCTTTAAGTATACTAACATACTTAACTCTATTTACATCACATACATTTTCAAGTAATTTAATTGTTGCCTTCTTATCTATTATCTGGTCATTTGATAATTTTTCTTCATATCCCCACTTTGTATCAAATACATTTGAAAGCAGCCTTTTTCCTTTATTAAGCATCCCCTGCTTTTTTATCATCTTAGTTTTTACTGTATTTTTATGCATAACATGAACATTTTCGAAACTTATATTCGGAATAGAATAACTATAAACTATATCTAGATTTAATTTTTTATATAATTCATTTTTTTTATATTCACATGCTTTTACAATAATAAGAATTTCATCTTCTATCTGCTGATTTTCATCATTTATTTTTCTTATAATTTTTTCACATGATTTCACATCATAGTCTTCTGAATGTTTAATATTTTCTATAGACTCATTTAAAATTTGATCCATGTTCTCTATCTTAAAATTAATTTCTTCTTTTAATTTTTTAAAATTTTTAAACGCATCATCAACATCTTTTCGCGTAACCATATCAGTCATTTTCATTTTATTTGAATTATTTTCATATATTATTTCTTTATCTGTCTTGATTATGCTTTCAATCTTATTTATCAGACTTATTTCACGCTGTCTTGTTATCTTTGGGGCTAGTTTTTCTACACACCTTTCCATCCCCTTTATAAATTCATCAAAATTAGATTTTTCATATAATTTATAATCATTATGAATAATTGCCTTGAGTGCATTTAAGGCTGATATCTGCACTACTTCAAATGTATCATTTAAAGATTTTCCTTCTTCCTCATCTGATTTTTTATCTGTAATTGATGTTTTTAAAAGATTTTCTCCTCTTTTTTTATGCTTTTTTAAAATTTCTGCTTTACTTTCTTCTACAATACCATTTTTCCCTATTTTAGCTTCAATAGAATCAATCATATTCTGAACTAGAATTATCTGCTTGCCTCGTCTATGTACAATCCTCATTTTTTCTGAATTTATTTCATCACTGCTTGCTTTAACAGTTGTTAAAAATAGACATATATCGATTGTTGGAAGCAGTATTTCCATTGTTATTTTTTCATGGAT
The DNA here is from genome assembly GCA_051878075.1 of Clostridium sp. Classification (GTDB taxonomy): domain Bacteria; phylum Bacillota; class Clostridia; order Clostridiales; family Clostridiaceae; genus Clostridium. The sequence continues at coordinate 11,328 of JBJEJM010000178.1, forward strand.
TTCTAAATCACATGCATCAAGCCCTGGACTGTCTATAATATGTATATTTTCACCAAGCATAAAAGAAGGCGTTGTTATATTAATTTGTGATACATCAAGTTCATTATCAGGATTTCTGTTTTCATCACAATACGCTCCTAAATTATCTTCATTAAGCTCTTCGCCTGATAAAGTTATTGCAGATCCATCATTAAAATATATAACAGCCTGCCTTTCCACTCCCTTTGAGCATGTAATAATTATACTTGAACTTGGCTTAATTGCTACTGGTAGAAGCTTTTCCTGTAAAAGTGCATTTACTAATGTTGATTTGCCGCTGCTTGTTATTCCCATAATAGCGACTCTTACTATATTCTTTTTTATTAACCTTACCTTTTCATCTAACCATGCTACATCATTTGAATATCTCTCTTTTGTATAATCACTTTTTTCCAGAACACTTTTTATATCATCAATAACACTTAAAATATAATTATCTTTTTTCATATATTTCTCCCAAAATATTTGTTATACATTATTAATTCTATATTAACACAATACAACTATTTTTTCAGTTGAAAGTTAAAAGTTTCGGATATTGGGTCTAACTATAAATAATAATAAAGCTGCACAGAACCTTTTATAGTCCATGCAGCTAATACTGATATATTGTTATTTTTTCTTGATTCTATCCAAATATGCAACTGCTGAAAGTGCTGCAATATTTCCTTCCCCTGCTGATTTAATGTATTGATATGGTGTTCCTACAACATCTCCTGCTGCAAAACATCCACTTAAATTAGTCCTCATAAGTCTATCTACTTCAATATGATTATCAACAACACTAATTCCTGGAACTAACTGACCTGGTGATACACTTTCCCTTAATATAAATATACCATCAGTTGCTATTTCTCCGTCTTTAAGTATAAGTTTTTCAACTTTATTCTCACCCTCTATTTTTACTGGAATTCCTTTGATAACTTCTATATTAGAATCTACTTCAACTTCATCATTATACATAGGTATATAATAAACCTTTGATGCAATAGTACCTACAAAATTTGCTTCACTTTCTTCTTTTTTATTATAAGCAATAATTGTAACTATCTTACCTTTATATAGTGGAGCATCACAAGTTGCACAGTATCCTACACCTCTGCCTAAAAGCTTTTCTTCTCCTTCAAAAGGTTTTGAAAAATTAACTCCAGTAGCTAAAATTATTGTAGTAGCTTCATATGTTTTTTCATTAGCCATCAATGTAAAATAATCTCCCATGGCATATATATTATTTATTCTTTCATTTACAATACTTATATCCATTGACTTTAAGTGATTTTCGAACTGCTTCTTTATTTCAAGACCGCTCATATTGTAAAATCCAAGATAATTATTTATCTTTTGTGCTTTGATTAATTTCCCACTATAATCATCATTTCCAAAGATAATAAAATTCTTCTTTCTAATTTTAGCATTTAATGCAGCTGAGAGACCAGCTGGACCACTACCTATAATTGCTATGTCATATCTATTTTCCATCTCAAATTCCTCCGCTCTTGAAATTAAAATAAAATGCTTAATTTTATTACTATCATAGTATATGATAATTAGTTTGATTTCACAATTAAAATTAATTTGTAATAAACAATAAAGGCAATTTTACTTAATGTAAATAAAATTACCTTTATCACTTTATAACCAAGTTTAATAATATATCTCCTCAGTTTATGTAAGAGATACAAATGTATAATCTAATATGTTAATTATCCCACTCAATTGTGAGTATTTGAAGTTCTCCTTCTTTTAATGATACTTTATAACCAGTCGATATAAGCCATACAGCTAAATCTGTGACCATATTTTTTCTCAATTCATCACGCTTGCTTATAGCAAAAACAGCAGAAACTTTATTTATACCTGCTTGTTTTCCCTGCTCTATATTCCTTAGTATTATATTCTTATTTTCATTCAACTTTTCTTCATATTCAGTCACAATGTCTCCCCCTTAATTATTGATTTTGACATAATAATCTAAAAGTCCAAAATTTCATAAGTCAATACTTTCAATAATATAAGTTTATGAGACATATTCTCGATTTATTACTTTAAATTTTTAATTAAAATTATTCTTCTTCTGATTCTGATCTTAAACTTATCCCTCTATGTTCAACTGCTGTTGAGAATACTATCTGCGTTTCTGTATTACCAAACTTTTGTAATTCTCCTATAAATGCATCCAGTTCCAATGTTGTATGATATGCTACTTTAATCAACATAGAATACTTTCCTGTAACACAGTTACATTCTAGTACGTTTGGACATGATGCTATAAAAGGATAAAATTCCACCTTCTGCTTTGGTGACATTTCTAAATTAATAAATGCTTTTATATTATATCCTAATTTAAGTGGATCCAGCTGTGCAGAATATCCTGTAATTACACCAGCTTCCTCTAATTTTTCAATACGTGCAGATACTGCAGGTGTTGATAAGAATACTTCTTCTGCCAAATGTTTTAATGGATATCTAGCATTTTCCTGTAATAATTCTATAATTTTATAATCAATTTTATCCATATTTGCGCCTCTATTCTTTATAAATAATTTTATTAAAAAATGCATATCAAATAATAAATTATTGATATGCACCATTGCTTTAATAATCCCTATTTATATTTTAAAGATATTGTATCAATTTTACAATATCTTTTTTACTTTTAACTTAAAAATTATAAAATCTAAGTTATAAAACCTTAATAATATCATCAACCTGATTCCTAAGCCTTATTATTATATTTGATAATATTTCATAAGTTTTAGTTACAGCATTAGATGAATTATTAACAAGTCTTCCCTGAACATCTATAAAAAGAGCAAGCTCATCTGTAGCTATATTCAAAGCCTGATGTAAATATTCTTTTGGTGTTTTACATTTGATCATAACCATTTTATTGCAGAATTCATTGATCAAAAATGATATCTTATCATATGTTCTGAAATCTATCTCTTCAAGCTCTTCAGGACTAATTCCACTTTTAATATTTTCATAATATGAAATCATATTATAACTCTGTTTTTCAAATATCTTTCCTAATATATTTACATTAGGAAATTCTTGATTTTCATCGATTATACTATTAATCATTA
>JBJEJM010000178.1:14552-15627 GCA_051878075.1 Clostridium sp.
GCTTTCTGTATATAATCTTTATTTTTATAAGTCATTGGTATTTTTATTCTTACATCTAAAATATATCCTATTAATTCATTATCTTTTAAGTAGAAAAATTTTCGAGATTCAATTTTATTTTTTGTATAAAAATCAAATCCATAATCCTGACTATAAAAGCTAAATCCCCTGACTTTTAGTTTTAAATTACTATTGGATACATATATAACACATTTATCACATCCAATACTATCTGTAAAAATCGCTGGATATTCCAAGTATACCATATTACTCATCTCCCAATTCATTTATCCACTATCTATAATGTTATAAACCCTTCATATATATCAGTCACTATAACATGATACCACTATTTCCTTATAATGATAATATTTTGATTGAGATTTTAAATATAATTTGATTTACATTTTATATTAAATATCTCCTTTTTTATCAAAGCCCTTAACTATTATCGATTTTTGTTGTATTATAATGATATTGTCGCTATTATTTGATATTTAATATATATTTTTTACAAAGTGTAAAAAACAATTTATATTAATAGCAGTATAAAATAATTATGGGAATTGAGGTATTATGATGTATAAAATGAAAAAGGAATTTGAAACTGGGATTAATTTCATCGATGAACAACATACAAAATTATTTGAAATAGCAAATGACACATATAATCTTTTACACAATGAATTTAAGGTTGATAAGTATGATGAAGTACTAGATCTTATTAATGATTTAAAGGAATATACAAGATTTCACTTTAGAGAAGAAGAAAAATATATGGAAAGTATAAACTACAAGAGAAGATTCAGTCAGAAAATAGAACATGATGCTTTCATAAAAAAAATGGATGAGTTTGATTTTGATAAAATTGATGAGAATCCTGATGAATATATTGAAAAAATACTTGATTTTTTAAATATGTGGCTTAAAGACCATATATTATATAATGATATGCTTATTGGTAAATAATAATAGCATATCTTTTCAGAATAAATAATTAAGAAGTCTAAATAATTTCTTAGACTTCTTAATTAATATATTTCAATATATTTTTAATAAAAATTATGCATGAACT
>JBJEJM010000179.1:0-3357 GCA_051878075.1 Clostridium sp.
AAATTAAAAGACGCTATGGAACATCCAGAAAAAGAAGAATATGCTAACTTTACTATCCGTGTATCTGGTTACGCTGTTAAATTCATCGATTTAACAAGAGAACAACAACTTGATGTTATCTCAAGAACATTCCATGAAAGAATGTAATACGGATAAAAAGTTAGGAAGAATTCATTCAATAGAGAGTTTTGGATCTGTTGATGGACCTGGAATCCGTTATGTAGTCTTTGTCAAAGGCTGCAAGATGAGATGCCAGTTCTGTCACAATCCAGATACCTGGGAAATGAAGGACGGAGAATTAAAAACCGCAGATGAACTTATAACTCAGGCTCTTAGATATAAATCTTACTGGAAAAAGGGAGGCGGAATCACTGTAAGTGGTGGTGAGCCTCTTCTTCAGATAGATTTCTTAATAGAATTCTTTACAAAAGCTAAAGCAAAAGGCATTCATACTACGCTTGATACGTCAGGAAATCCATTTACAAGAAAAGAACCTTTCTTTAGTAAATTCAATGAACTGATGAAAGTAACAGATCTTGTAATGCTGGATATTAAGCAGATAGATGATGCTAAGCATAAGATACTTACTGGATGTAGCAACTCAAATATTCTTGATATGGCAGGATATTTATCAGAGATAAATAAACCTATGTGGATTCGTCACGTATTAGTTCCAGGTGGAAGTGATAATGACGACCAGCTTAAGGAGCTAGACAAGTTTATAAAGAATTTGAAAAATGTTGATCGTGTGGAAGTACTTCCTTATCATACTCTTGGAACTTTTAAATGGGAAGAGCTTGGACTTGATTATCCTTTAAAGGGAGTTGAACCTCCTACTAAGGATAGAATAGAAAATGCCAATAAGCTTCTTCATACAAGTGAATATACTGGATATTTGTCACGATAATTTATACCAATTAAATTTTGGTAATTGATATATACCTATAATAGCATAAGGTAATTAACCATAATCAGTTATATGTAGTAAAGTAATTGAATTATATAACCTTATGGCTGTATAAAATGGATTTAGTGCATTTTTATGTTGTAGTATCAAGATATATTTGATATTGTGGATTGATTATAAAAAGGAATTCAATTTTTTGAATTCCTTTTTATTATATAAGCATAAAGTTAATTGCTGTAGATAAGGAAGTAGAGCATCTTAATAGAATTGTAGGTGGCTATCCTATCAGTGATTGTATTTTAAGAAGGGTACAATAATAGGAATTGTTTTAATTATTTCAGGATGTGTTATTTTGAATTTATTTGGAGGGACACGTTAAATTTCATATCGAGAATATAGTATAAATACATAAAAAAACCAAATAAAAAGTTGTTTTTTAGCATTTATTGCTGTAAAGGTATTGATTAAAGATGGGAAATATGTAAAAATATATATGTAATATAAAAATAGGGGGGAAAAATATGAAAAAACATTTTAAAAAGATAGCAGCTGCTATTGCGATTGGTACATTGCTTTCACCTTTAAGCAATACTCCAATAGTTTCACAGGCTGCTACAGCAAGACAAGTAGAAGCACTTAATAGAGGACTGGTGGGTGTAAAAACAAATCAGGGAGTATTTTTATCTTGGCGTCTGTTAGGAACTGATTCTTATGATACAAGCTTTAATATATATCGTAATGGAACAAAGATTGCAGGTCCTATTACAGATAGCACTAATTATTTAGATAAAAATGGTTCTCAAAAGGATAAGTATTTTGTAAGGACTGTTGTTAATGGTGTTGAAAAAACAGAATCTGATCCTGTTAATGTCTGGAATAATAATTATTTAGATGTTCCAATCAATAAACCGGGCAATAATTACTCTGCAAACGATGCCAGCGTTGCAGATGTAGATGGAGATGGGGAATATGAAATAATACTTAAGTGGGACCCATCAGATTCCAAGGATAATTCACAATCAGGATATACTTCAAACGTCTATATTGATTGTTATGAAATGGATGGAACACAAAAGTGGCGTATAGATTTAGGAAAGAACATAAGAGCAGGAGCTCACTATACTCAATTTATAGTTTATGACTTAAATGGAGATGGTAAAGCTGAAATAGCAATGAAAACAGCTGATGGAACAGTAGCAGGAGATGGTACTGTTATTGGAGATAAAAACAAGGATTATAGAAATAGCAGTGGATATGTCTTAGATGGACCTGAATATCTTACTTTATTTGAAGGTGCAACAGGAAAGATTTTAAATACTGTTGATTTTACACCTCAAAGAGGAACTGTAAGCAGCTGGGGAGATAAATATGGTAACCGTGTAGATCGTTTTCTTGCTGGTGTTGCATATTTAGATGGAAAGACTCCAAGCCTTATAATGTGCCGTGGTTATTATACTAGATCAGTAATAAGTGCATACAAATATAAGAATGGACAATTAAGCAAGCAGTGGACATTTGACACAAATGATTCTGGAAATTCAGCTTATGCTGGTCAGGGAAGTCATAGCTTATCTGTAGCAGATGTGGATAATGATGGATATGATGAAATTGTTTATGGATCAGCAGTTATAGATCATAATGGAAAAGGTCTTTACTCAACAAAAATGGGACATGGTGATGCCCTTCATGTAGGAGATTTTGATCCTAATCATAGTGGATTAGAGATTTATCAGGTTCATGAAGATAAGAGCAGCAACATAGAAAGTGTACAGATGCGTGATGCCAAGACTGGAAAAACACTTTGGTCTAAAAAGACTGGTACAGATGTTGGACGTGGTGTTATTGCAAATATTGGTCCAGATTTTTATCCTTATGTGGCAATGTCATCAGCAGGTAACTTTGATAAAAACGGAAATCAAGTTAATATTAATCTAGGTAAATTTGGTCTTAACTTTGTAACATGGTGGGATGGAGATTTATATAGAGAAGGATTAGACAAGACATATATAAATAAATGGAATTCTAATACTAAGTCAGCTGACAGATTATTGACAGGATCAAATGTACATTCTAATAATGGAACAAAAGCAACTCCAAGTTTATCAGGAGACATATTAGGAGACTGGAGAGAAGAAGTAATATGGCCAACTTCAGATGATACAGCTCTTAGAATTTATACAACAACAGATATTACAAAAAATAAACTTTATACTTTTATGCATGATACTCAATACAGAGAAGCAATTGCATGGCAGAATGTAGGATATAATCAGCCACCTCATCCAAGCTTCTATGTAGGACCAGATATGAAGACACCTTCACAACCTAATGTATATACTGTTGGAAAATATAAGGAAAAAGAAGTAAATGGCTCACAAAGCAGCGGATCACAGGGTGGATCACAGGATACAGTTAAGCAGGGTGAAAACATACAAGAAGGTAAGTATAGA
>JBJEJM010000180.1:0-3348 GCA_051878075.1 Clostridium sp.
AAATTCTAACAGTTGACCACTCATTACGCATACTAACTGGTGCTGCAAATCTTACATCACCAACTGCCCTACTGAGTTCATCCTCTACGAAGGCAGCTTCTACAGAGAATCTTTCTCCACTAAGAAGTCGTTCAGCAGGCACTCCATTTATATTGCCACCTCCAAGTTCTACCTTGTATATATAGTTAGTTCCCTCGGACTTAGGGTCATCAAGTACTCTAAACTAATATAATTCATTCAGATTACCAACAATATATTCGCCTCTTGCGAACCATGCCTCTGAAAAGACAAGATAGAAAGGAGCAGTACCAGCTCCAACATTAGCACTTTCAGCAGTTACTACATTACCATTCTCATCACGAGCTTCCACAAGTGGAATATTCCTCTTTGAGGAGCCTATAACATCCCATGTAAATTCCTCATCATTATCAAATTGTTTTGTAGGGAACTTGCTAATAAAAGTCTCTAATGTCTTACCCTTGCGGAATGCAAGGAGTTGCACCATAAGATTAGTAGCCTTTTGAGGGGCTGTCTAGAAGATGGAACCTAAGTGGTTTTTACGGGTTAACACCCTGTTACCCTAAAGGCTTTTTATCCTCTAGTTCTTATACTTTACCATTGTATAAGTTCAGCATATATCATCATTATAATATAGTTTCACAACTCTTATAATGTTGGGAACTCTTGGGGAAATTATATTCAAATTATTATATTTATATACTAACGCTTTAGTTATATAATATATAATATGTTGTTTCATTCCCTATGCGTTACAATACTTATATATATTATTATATAACTTACCTCGGTGTTGTCGCTAACTTATATCTGTCACATATAAATTATTGGAGGATTTCACCGATTTTTCCCAATTTTACATGGGCTTAACCTTACAGCTCACCCATCCACTTAGTAAAACCAACAGTCTAAAATTTACCTAATTTTCCGCTCATTTTACTATAAAATTACAAATTATTAATACTCTATTTCAATGAGTCTTAGACATCCAGTTGCCACCCTTGTCCTATATAAGAATCAGGGTCATCATCTATACCTCCAACAAAGTTCAGATTACCATCTGAGGTTCTAGATGTATTGTTAATTACATTCTCCAGTTCTCTAAGACCTTTCTTTACTTCTTTTCTAACCTTATTCTTTACTAATCCGTCAAGATTCTTAAAGCCGTCAGTAAGAGTGAATACCAAGCCTAAGTTCTTCAGAAAATCAGTCCTATTCTCCATTTCATACTTTTGAATAGCAGTAAGTGCTCTTCCTGTTTCAGGGTCTTTATAGACAGGTTTTGATATATTATCATATATCTTTTTTCTTGTAGCCTTATCCACTTGATAATCCCCAAATACTTGCTTATCTTCAAGTATAGATTTTCTTAAAGCCTCAGCTTGTGTTTTTCTTTCCTGTAACTCTCTTTGTTCCTCAGCCTTAGCCTCATTGATAATATCGTCATATTTCTTTTGAAAATGTTCGATATTACTCTTCAAGGCATCTTTTGCATCTTCAACATCAGAACCTGAATCAAAAGATTTCTTTACTTCTCTTGTAGCTCTCTCTTGACTCCATCCTCTATTGATATAATCTTGAAAGATTAACTGTTTCCTAAGTTTCTCTCCATTTTCACCTTCATCGGTAATAGATTCTTCCTTTATTGATTCAAGATAATTAAGGGTATTTTCATAACTCCTTATATCAGAAGCATCAACTCCAGCGTTAAGAGCCTCGTCAATTCTTCTTTGTCTTTCATCAAACTCAGACTTGATTCTTTCTTCAACCAAATCTCTAAGGTCTTCGGGAGTTTTTATCTTAGAAGCAGATTCATCATCAAGGTCTGGGAAGATACCCTCTTCTGCAAAAGCTTTGGCAATGGAAGAGTACACGTTGTTTTTAGGAGAAGAGCCACCTTTGGGAGAAGTGGTATCTTCCTATTCCTTTGTATTTTCTTCACTACCTACGCTCTCTGGTTCATCAGAAAATAAAGTCTCTGCATTAACCTCAGTAGTTTCTTCTTCTTTGTTTTTAGGTTCCTGATTATTATCAGAGTTCTCCTTTGGTTCAGGAGGAGTTTCCTGTGTTTCCTCGTCCTCAAAGAGATTATCAATCTCATCAAAACTGAGGACATTGTCCATACTTAATTCTTCCATAAAATCTCCTTTAATTAAAAACAGTGCAAAATTAGTTAAATTTTGGCATATACACAAGCAGTTAAGTGTTTTACTAAGCAATGTTAATTAAATTACTTAACCTATAGATAAAAATAAAGGATAAGATAATATATCTTATCCTTTATTATATTATATAACGTATAGTATACTATATGTATCACATATAGAATTTCTATACTTTGTCTTCATATTTATAATCATCATCCATAAACCAAAATACCATTGCAGACTCTATTATCTTGCAATCAGCTCTATCACCAAACCATTGTTTATAAAGAGATATATAATCGTGATAATGAGAATTAATCACTATATAAATATCACAGTAAGTTACAGATGAAGGTATAAAACCTTTATATCTTTCACATATTTCCTTAGCTTTATTTATATCAAACTTCTAACCTATGTATTTTTTACCATCTTCTATATGATACATATTATCTACAAGTTCTTTTGATTCTTCTTCATTCATATGCCTAAATGTCTTGGTTTCCTATATAGAATGATAATCACTTGTCTATTGATTTAAATATACAGGCTCAAGACTGGCTGATGTAACCTCATGAAACTCATGCATATCCTTATCTGTAATGATACCTTTCTTTTTAAGAAGCTATATTAATAAAATATCATCCATAGTATTATTCTTTATTGGTTAATATTTCCTTAAATGTATTTATATCATCCATATTAAATACCAGTCTCTTGCTTGTAAAAGGTAAATTAAGCTTAATCTATCCTCCACCTATTTCTATATCACCTATATATTGGGTCTTGAAGGAGAAAGGATTAGTACTAAGTAGCCCTTCACTCATTTCAGCAAGTATATTCTCTATGTCAATATTACCGTTTTCATCAGATATTAGGTCAAGGGCTTTTGTAATCTTATTAAAATTCTTATCCAAAGCTCTTGTTATCAAAGGTTTCATAAAGCTAATCATAGGAGTATTCTTAGCCATAGTATCTATCTAAGTAGATATATAAGTCCTTATATTCTATGTAAGTTTATCTATAGTAATCATATCACATAACCTCCTTTATAAATTCATCATAAGAAGTATTGGGGTGTTCCTTACTGTACTCCTTAAATTTCTTAAACATTTCCATTTCCCTGTCAGTGTCTTCTATAATCTTTGTCTTTAGCTTCTTTACTATCTTTAACTATTTTGAC
>JBJEJM010000181.1:0-3301 GCA_051878075.1 Clostridium sp.
GGAAAAATGTTTTTTGGATTTCAAATGAGAGGATCATATATCATTTTTCTTGTAGCCTGGATCTTTGTTTTGCTGTCCATGTTCAGTATTGGATTATTAGTGGGAAGTATTGCAAAAGATACCAAGAGCGCATCAGTAATTGCAAGTATTTTATATTTTCCAATGATCATATTTTCAGGTGCAACACTACCATATGAAGTAATGCCCCATATAATGCAGAGGATAGTAGATATACTTCCACTTACACAGGGAATTAAAATGTTAAAATCGGCTGTTTTAGGTTTGCCATTAAATAATTTATTTACCAATATATCTATAATGATTATACTTATATCAGTATGTATTGGAATTTCGGTAAAATTTTTTAGGTGGCAATAATTCTATAAAGATAGCAAAAAAAATCGAGAAAATATCATAAGGAAAAGGTAATAATATAAGTATCTAGGGAGGAGATAGGCATGAAAGAGCATATTATGGCTGTGCAGAGAATGCAGGACTCTATAGAAAAACATATAAATGGAAATATAACACTAGCAGATTTAGCGAAAGTCTCATTATTTTCACCATGGTATTCTTATCGTTTATTTAAAGAATATACAAACTATACTCCAGCTGATTATATCAGAAGATTAAAATTATCTAAATCAGCTCTAAAGTTAAGAGATGAAAACTGCCATATTATAAATGTAGCTTTTGATCTTGGATTTCAAAGTGTAGAAGGATATCAGCGTGCTTTTCTGCGTGAGTTTGGATGTAATCCCAGTGAATATGCAAAAAATCCAGTTCCGTTACAGTTATTCATTCCTTATGGTGTTATTTATAATGAAATTCGAAAGGAGTATAAGAAAATGATAGAAGTAAAAAATGTTTTTATCCAGATAATCAATAAGCCAGCACGAAAAGTTCTTATAAAACGAGGTAAGAATGCAAAAGAATATTTTAAATACTGTGAAGAAGTCGGATGTGATGTATGGGGGATTCTTACAAGTATACGCTCTATAAGCGGAGAGCCAGTTTGTATGTGGCTGCCTCAAAAATATCGAAGGAATGGAACTTCTGAATATGTACAGGGAGTAGAAGTATCACATGATTTTCAAGGAATAATACCTGAAGGTTTTGAAATGATTCAATTGCCGGAATGTGAGTATCTCATGTTTCAGGGAGAACCATTTGAAGAGGAAGATTATTGTCAGGCAATTGAAGATGTTAAGGAATCAATAAAAAAATATAATCCTTCAGTAATAGGATGTCAATGGGATAGTGATAATCCACGTATTCAATTAGAGCCTATTGGAAAGAGAGGATATATTGAAATGATGCCTGTAAAAAGATTAAATCCTAAGAGATAGAGATGCTGTACAATAAATAGCTTGAATAAAAATATATGTTCTTAATAAAATAATGAATATGTATTATTAGTATTAAAAAAGTTTTTAAAAAGAGCGAATTTAATTATCAATTGATAATTAAATTCGCTCTTTTTCTATAAAAATTTACTTTAAATGCACATATTCTTAGAAAAATGAATATATTTATTTTAACAACACAAATTCAATTGAGAATATGGAGGAATCTTTAATGGAAGAAAAAAGATTACAGATAGGATTAAAAGTAAGTATAAACACAATAATAGGAAATGTAGTGCTTTCTATCGTAAAAATTATATGCGGATTAATAGCAACGAGTGCTGCAATGATTGCTGATGGAATACATTCAATGTCAGATGTTTTTACGACTGTTGGAGTAATTGTAGGTTTAAAGCTTTCTAGCAAAAAAGCAGATAAGGAACATCCTTATGGTCATGAAAGGATTGAAAGCATCACAGCATTATTCCTTTCAATTATTTTATTTCTTGTAGCTATTGGAATAGGATATTCAGGAATTAAGAACATAGTAACAAATAATTATACAACACCTGGAACATTGGCAATAGCAGCTGCAATACTTTCAATAGTTTCCAAAGAAGCAATGTATTTTTATACTATAAAATACGCAAAAAAAATTAATAGTACATCATTAGAAGCAGATGCATGGCATCATAGATCAGATTCCTTATCATCTATTGGTGCACTCATAGGTATTATAGGTGCACGTATGGGATACAGGATTCTTGATCCATTAGTTGCTATTGTAATATGCATTATCATAATAAAAGTGTCTTATGATATATGCAGGCAGAGTGTAGATCAGCTTATAGATGCATCAGCAAGTGATGAAAAAATTAATGTAATGACATCAAAGATTATGGATATAAATGGAGTTATAAAAATAGACAATTTAAAGACACGCAAGTATGCCAGCAGATTATATGTAGATGTTGAAATATCAGTTGATTCAGATATTTCAGTTGAAGAAGGTCACAATATAGCAATGAAAGTTCATAAAAGTATTGAAGAAGATAAACAAGTTAAGCACTGCATGGTTCATGTAAACCCATATTTAGTCAAATGATTCATTTGATGATAATTAGCTGCTGTTATAAAATAAAGATAATGGCAGCTAAAATTATTTTAAATTAGAAATGGAGATAAATTATGGCTAAATCATTAAATATACAAAAACCAAAATTCTATGGAGAATTTGAAGAAATAAATGATTTTTATGAAGATATCATATTAAGTGACAAAATAAAAAATATAAAAATTGAAGGAGAATTAATTGAAAATAAAGATGAAACAGGTATGACTGTAGATTCATGTATATTTAAAAACGTTGTATTTGATAATTGTTTCTTTAATAATATAGATTTAATTGATACACGGTTTGAAAACTGTGATTTATCAAATGTAGACTTTGGAAATGGAGGTATAGGAAGAGTTGAATTTATTAACTGCAAATTACTTGGCACAAAATTTGAAGAATCCAGTTTAAAAGATGTACTATTTGAAAAGTGCATTGGAAAATATTCAAACTTTTCATTTTCAAAATTCAATAAAGTATATATTAAAGAATGTAATTTTGAAGAAGGTGTATTTCAGGAGATAATTCTTAACAAAGTTATATTTGAAAATACAAATTTAATAAATGCAGCATTCGACAAGACCAGCATGAAAAATATTGATCTGACAACATGTGATATAGCAGGAATAAGCTTAGGAATAAATGATATAAAAGGGGCAGAGGTGACACCTATGCAGGGATTAGACTTAACACGACTTCTAGAAATTATAATAAAATAAATTCTAAATACTCAGCTTATTATGTCTGTATTATGTAAGTAAATTAAACAATATTAAATTTAATTTTGAAAAATTATTGACAAATAATAATTATTATTTAATAATAGTTATACAACTAGATT
>JBJEJM010000182.1:0-14999 GCA_051878075.1 Clostridium sp.
AACAACAGCAGTTGTATCAGATGTAGGAAATATAGAAGTATTGATAAAAAAGAAACCATAAGCAAAAAGATTAAACTTAAACTATTTCAGAATAATTATTTATGTTTGTATGGAACATAAATATATGACTTCTGGAATAGTTTTTTTATTTTTTAAAAATCATAATTTAGAAAAATATGAATATAATTTAAAAGTATATTTTACACAAAACAATAAAATGTAAAAATTTAGGAAAATATGAATAATAAATGAACATTTATAAATAAGGATTTATAATGATATACATTTGAATAAGTAAAAAATATTGGAATATAAGAAATAATGTAGTATAATGGGCAATGTAATCGAAAAATGGGGAGTGATAGCAATGGCAGATCAAATTAGAATTTCACCAGAGCGTATGTTTGAAAGATCAAGAGAATATCAAATGGAAGCAGATACTATTCAACAAGTAATTGAAAAGATGACAAGCTTAATAGATCAATTACAAACTGAATGGGAAGGGGCCGCAAGTGCTTCTTTTGCTAATCAATTTAATGAATTGAAACCAAGTTTCATAAATATGAAAGAACTTGTTGAAACTATTTCAAGACAATTAAGTCAAACAGGACAAGCTATGCAGGAAATGGATGAAGAGATTTCAAGAAAATTTGGAATTCAGTAGTAATAAAACGAGGTGCATCAGCATCTCGTTTTTAAAATTATAATATGCAAAAGAATAATTAATATATAAATGCTGTAAATTAAATGATCTGTTATTTAAAAGTGTAATTTATAGACAAATTATAATATTTGGATAGTTAATATTTAACGTAATAATGAGTATTTATATGTTTTTGATGTGACTACTAATAGGAAAATTTATTATAAAGCAATTATGGAGATGAGACTATTATGGCAGGGAATGATGAAAAGAAAATTAATTATGAATCATTTGAAAGTACAATATCAAAATTAAATGATTTAAAGAATCAAATGGATGATAAGAAAAGTAAACTCATAAATATTAATAAATTTCTTACAGATGAAGAAAATTGGAAGGGAATATCGAGAAATTACTATTGCGGGATAATTGAAGAACAAGACAAAAAGTTTAGTGAAATTAATGAAGTACTCAATAATTTAACATCAGCTCTTAGAGATACTTTAAACAGCTTTGATAATATTGACAAAAGTACTGCCAAAAAATATGGAGTTCAGGGGGATTAATTAATGGGGTGCCATTGTAGAGAAATATCAATAATGCGTCAAGATATAAGTCAAATAGAAAACACAATATCAAAATTAAACAGTATTAAGATATACAGTGAAGAAATATTAACAAGCATAAGAAAATCAGCAGATAATTTGAGAAATAATATAGATATTACTAACAAAGAAAGGGTAATATCTTCGTTGAATGATTTATGTAAAGATGAACCAGGGGAAATAGAAAAAATTATGGACAATTGGAGTGACTTTAAAAGAAAACTTGAGCGCAGGCTTGAAGAAATGAAAAGAAGTGATAGACGTTATCATGAAGCGCAGAGAAGAAAGCGTAATAAGCATAATGATTAAATTATGGAGGGCAAAATAAATGGCAGCAGATAGGGATTATTTAGTTGAACTACAAGTTTTGGCAGAGTCTATATTAGATTATTCAGAACTTAGAACAGAAGTTATGGATTTACTTAATTCCTGTAAAAGTTCAGCTGATGGACTATATGAAACAGGATGGACAGGTGAATCAATGGATTCATTTAAGGAAAAGTTTAATAAATGGCTTAATGAAGGATATGCTTTTTGTGAAAACATGAATATGCTGGAAAATGCACTTAAGGTTATGTATAAAAATGTATCAGAACTTAAAGATAATGGAGGAAAGCTATCAAGTTATTTGTAGGAGGAAAATATGAGCAGATTGGGGATAAAATATGATGGATGCAAAACTACTGTTGATGACTTAAAAATAATAAGCAATTCTAAATATTCAGAGTTAATAAGTGATTTAGAAGAAGTAGTAAGCACAATTGAAGGATTAACATATAAGCCTGAAACTTCAAGTGTAAGAAGCTCCATATCAAAAGCGCAGGAACATAAAGAGAAAATAATGAACTTTGCAAATGGCTTAGACAGCTATGCAGAAAGTTTATATAGTTTTGATAATGGATTTTATAATAATTTTGTTAAATTAGATGGAACAAATAGTGATAATTATAATATAAATATTGGACAAGTAGATATAACTGATGAAGAAATAGAAGAACTATTTCTTAATGATGCAGATAGTTTAGAAAGTCTCTTATATAAGCTGAATAAAGATTTAAGCTTAGGAGATGATTCTATGATTATACAGATAAAAGATCAGATAAGGCAATTCTTTTTATCTGATGAAAATCCTAAAGCACTTAAATATTTTTTAAGAGGAAATTCATTTAAAGTAATAAGAAAAGATGGAGATGTATTCATTAAATTAAAAAAGAGTTGGTTAGATACATCTGACTTAGAAAAATGTGCTAAGTATTTACATGATGAACTTAATATATTAACAGACAGTCAGTTGAATGATATATTAAGCGGACATAATACTAGAAATATCCGAAAAATAAAAAAATTTATAAATAGAGCTTTTAGTGATGAAGGAGTAAAAATATATGATGCATCAAGAAATAATTTGAGCAGTTATGCAAAGAAGCTATCAAAGAGTGATTATGTTGATTTAAATAAATTTATAGGAAAAGCAGAATTAGATGAAAAATACTATTTTGCAAAAAATATAAAAGATGCTGCGCTCGATGATTTACTTGGTGAAGCTAAATATATTAAGAATAATGCTGGTAAGGTTAAAAATAGTATTAAGTCAGGAAATGTACTAAATGATATTAAGAATATAAAAGGGGCTTCCAAATTAGAGTTTGTGGGAAAAACTTTTGGTGCTATAGATAAAATAAATACTGTATGGGACAATGCAAATGAAAGCCTTAAAGATGAAAATGGAAATTGGGATTTTACAAATGGTTATAAAAACAAAAAGTTTGTAGTAGATACCACCGTAGATTTAGGTACAAGTGCAGGTGCAGCTGCATTAGGGGCAGCTATAGGTTCTTTTATTCCAGGTGCAGGAACTGTAGTTGGTGCATTTGTAGGTGCTGCTATAAGTATAGGAATAAATCGAGAATTTGGTAATCCGCCTAAAAGTACAGTGGATCATGTAAAAGACTGGACTAATAAAGCTACTGATACAATTGGCAATACTATAGGAAAAATATTTTGGTAATAGTTTGGAGGAAACATATATTGTTTGGATTAGAAAAATGTAAAGAAGAAGATTTTTATGAATTTGAGCTTTCTAATGGCAAATATAGCCCTAGAAGCTTTGATGGTTATTTATTAGTGTTATTAATGGCTATATTTGCTTTTGGAGGAATGGAATACTGTTATCTTTCAGCTTTAGAAATAGAAAATAAACAATTAATAAATGTTATATTAACTGCTTTTGTAGTAGTGAGTGTGATTTTATATAAATTAACGGGAATAAAAAATAAAAAATATGCATATAAATTTCAAAAAATAATGATAATTATTTTGGGAATATATTGGTTTATTTTTTCATTTATAATTTATCCAGCACCATTAATTTTAGGTATTGCTGAGAATCATGAAATTATTATTAAATCAGTTATTTATGCCGTAATTATAGGATTAATATATTTTATTGTGGTATTTATGAGACTTATTTATTTAATTAGAAAAGGACAAATGAGAAAAGGGTGCGGTGGATTATATGAAAGACTTATAGGAAATAAGATATCTTATACAGTTGGATGCTCAATACCAATAGTAGTTATTTCAAATAAGCTAGCACGTAATGTAACAATTTCTATGAATAATTCAGGAAATAAAGTTGGGTCATTAATAATGATGCTTGTATTAGGATTTGCAATTAACATTATTACGGTTACATTCGTACCAGAAATCATAATATTAGCATATTGTAAATTCAGGTTTAAATCATATAATATCGAGCCTATAGAAGCATTTAAGAAAAAAAATAGAAGGAAAAAAAGAAGGTAAAGGTAATAGTTCTCAGGAGGAAACATAGATTGTTTGGATTAAAAAAATGCAAGGAAGAAGATTTTTTTAAATTTACATATTCTAATTTAATGTATAATCCATTTGATCTTAATGGAAGAATATTGGGAGGAATGTTATGTAATGTTATATTTTTTGGCATTGCTAGTTTTTATTTAACTCAAAGTCATATAGAATGCCCTAAATTTTTAAGTTATGGTATTAAGATATTCATATTAATTGATATTATACTATTTGTATTATGTACAGTTAATAATAAGAAATATGCATTTAAGTATTAAAAAATTATGGTTATAGCAGTTCTTGTGAATTGGATTGTAATGTCATTGTGTATGTATCCAATTCCTATAATTATGTCGCTTTATGAAAAAAGTACTAATATGCTACATATAATAGCTCTTGAAATATTAATTGGAGTGATATTTTTATATATTTATATTTTTTAGACTTATCTATTTGATAAAAAAAGGCAAAATGAGAGAAGGCAATTTGAACGTAAATGAGAAACTTTTAGGGAAAAATTTTGTATATTTAGGCGGTTGCTCTGTTCCAGTAATAGTTTCATTTAGTAAGTTTTCTAGAAGAACAGCTATTGAAATGAATAGAAGAGGCGATGATATAGGAGCCATTATATTTACGACTATACTTGCATTTTTTATGCAGATTGCAATGATAAGCATAATTCCAGAATGCATATTAGTTATATATTGCAAATTCCGATTTAAATCATTCAATATTGAATATAGAAAGTCATTTTAGAAGAAAAAACGCAAAAAATAATAATATCATAGTAAATTTTTAATTTAAAATAAATTAAATAAAAAAGATAAGGTGGTAATACAAATGAAAATTAAACGTAATCCTTTAGTATTTCATAATGTTATAAGTACAAAGGCTATATGTAAGTTAAATGAATGGGTTAGACAT
Organism: Clostridium sp.; assembly: GCA_051878075.1. Lineage (GTDB taxonomy): Bacteria > Bacillota > Clostridia > Clostridiales > Clostridiaceae > Clostridium. The sequence continues at coordinate 4,999 of JBJEJM010000182.1, forward strand.
GCAAGCGATTTTCGTAATGCAATTATACAAAATGGATTTTATGCAACAGGACCAGTAATATATACAACAGCTAAGTGCAGTGATGATGATGATATGTATGAAATTGGATTATATATACCAATAAATACTGAAATTGAAATGAAGCCAAATGATAAATACGGTTTTGTGAAAGAAATGAGATTTAAAGATGGTTTAAGTTTAAGACATGCTGATTTAGATGATGATATTGAAACAGAAACATATGATACATTAAGAGCAGCTGCTCAAAATTACAATATTAATCTTAAGGAACCATTTTATAATATATATTTAGATGTCTTTGGTGATGGAATCATTGATGTATATGCACCTATAGACAATAATTATGGAGGTTTAGATGATTAATATTTATGATGATATTAGATTAACCAATGTAATTTCTAAGGAATATTATTTTAATTATAGAGATTTTGAAGATGTTATGGAGGATTTCTTGGATATAATTGGTGAACTTAATGTAAAAATAAAGGGATTTCCTTTTTACTCTATTAATAAGTTTCCAAAGAAAAATGAATATGTAGTCATGGAATTTTATATTTCTGTAACTGATAGTTACGTGGATGTCCCTGAAGACATGAAATTTCATAGCTATTTCAGCATTGAAGATATGATCTCTATAACAGTATTTAATGATTATGAAAAAAATGCAAAAAAAGCATATAAGGAATTAAAAAAGTTTGCTAAGAAAAATAAGCTTAAGCAGATAACACCATTTTTTAATGTAATTGGTGGAGATGATACATTACAATATAATATTTTAAAAGTAGGAGTAATAGAGTAAAATCTTGTGATATTTTAGAAAGAATTCTGAGATAAATTTATATAATTCCAATAATAATAGAAATTAAGCAAGCAGAATCTAGTTATTCAAGAAATGGATGAACTAATTTCAAGAAAGTTTGGGATTAAATAATAATAAAACGAGGTGTCCAAGCATCTCGTTTTTAAGATTATAAGTTATTTACATAATATGTGAAAAATATTTTCATAAGGCTTTAAGAGTGAATATGAGGTGCATAAAGAAAATATGAAAAATAAGATAATTAAATTTATAATTAGTTTTTTTATATTGATGGTAACAGGATTTAATTCAGTTTATGCAGAAGAAAGTTTAAATATTGAAAGCAATTCTCTGCATGGATCTGATACTGCGTATATGTCAGTCCTTGATATGTATAAAGTTAAACTTTTTGATAGTAAAGTTTCTGAAAGAAAAGAGCAGATAAAAAAACAGAAAGAAATTGAAAAAGAAGAAATGTATAATTCGGTGTTTTCTAAAGAAATTACTGAACAATTATCAGAAAGTGAAGAATTTGAACAAGAAGTCAAAAGTTATAAATTGTTTTCTAAGCCTAAAGCTCAGGAAAAAATAAAATATATAAATAACAATAAAAGCAGTAATGTAATTTTAATAACTTCTTTAATAATATTATTATGTATTTTAACAGGAGTACTAACAGCAGCTCACTGTAAAAAAAAGAGAAAGGTGGAAGAGTACAGCCTTGAATATAACAGTTACACTTGATTGTAGTAATTTTAATTTAAATAAATTTGACATTACAGTAAATGATGAATTGAATATACAAGAATGTATAAATGTAGTCAATGAATCATTGAAATTAAATTTAGAGTTAAGTAGAATCCACTACTGTAAATCTAAGAGAGAAAAAAGAATTATAACAATATATAGTAGTTTTAAGGATAATAATATATATACTGGAGATGTTTTAGAATTATTATAGGGGATAAGATATGGATGTAAATAAACTAGAGAAAATAATTAAGATATCAGATTTAAATGCAAAAACAGATAATGAAATCAAGAGAATTTCATATTCAAATGTAAATTTAATACCTTGTGAAGTTGAAATTAATGGAGAAGATATAAGATTTTTATATGATATAGAGGGTCTAAAACCATTAGATGAACTTAAGAAGGGACGAGATGTAGAAAAGTTCAGGTTTTTAATTAATATATATAATGTTTTTAAAATAATTGAAGAGTATTGTTTTGATTTAAATTCTCAGAATTTATATTATGACTATAACTTCAATGTAAAAATTAAGGACAGAGATATAAGATTAAAAGAAGAAGTAATTGATATTGAAGATTTGACATTACAATACAAAAGTCTTATAGGATATATATTTGATAATAATAAATATACATATGATAATTTCTATAATGGTGGAATGGATCTTCTTAAAAAGAACAAAAAAACAGAAAAATATTTTAAATTAGAAACAATAGAAAATATACATAATGAACTGCTATCAGACTTAGATTATAAGGAAAAGGAAGATAGAGAAAAATATATAGAAGTAAGAAAACGAGATTTTAATATAAATAAATACAGCATATATGCAATGGGAGCTGCTATTACTATATTAACATGCTATACCATATATTCATCTGTATTTTTAATACCGTTTCAAAAGAACGTTATTAAAGCAGATAATTATTATTCAGAAAAGAATTATGAAGGTGTTATAAAATCTCTTGAAAAAACAAGAGGAATGAAATTAAGCAAAGAATCTAAATATAAATTAGCATATTCATATATAATTTCTGAAAGTTTATCAGAAGATCAAAAGAAAAATATAACTCTGATGCTTGATAGTAAAAGTGATGAAAATATTTTAGATTACTGGATTGCAATTGGTAAATCTGATTATGATGAAGCAATAGATTTAGCAAAGAAAGTTCAGGATAATGAATTATTACTTTATTCACTTTTAAGCAAACAAAGATATATTCAGCATGATACAAAAATGACTGGAGAAGAAAAAGAAAGTATACAAAATGAATTAGAAAATCAAATAGAGAAAATAAATAAAGAATTAAATGGTGATAATTCAGGTAATAAAGTAAATTTACAAAGTTCATCAGAAGAAAATACCGAAACAGAAAATAATGAGTCTGATATGCCAATGGGATTAAACTTAAATCCAAATAACTAGGAGGAACGTCATGCATTATAAAAACAGCTTATTAGTTATTGAAAAAGATATATTTAGAGAAATTCCATGCGATAAAAGGGTTTATATAGATAAAGATTTTAGAATTGTAAATAGAGAAGATGAAGCGGGACATTTATCTTTTAATAAAGAAAACAGCAATATTGAATTATATATAAATGGGACAAGATTAATTTTAAAAGATGATGAAATTCAGAAATATCCATATGATAAAAACATAAAATTAATGCATTTAATTAATGAAAGAGCTGCCTTTATTACTAAAGAAGTTAATCATATTACAATAGGAACTTCTGAAAATAATAATATACATATAAAGAATTCAGATAAATTATCTTTAATAATAGAAAAAAATCAGCTATTTAATTTAGAACAGAGCAGCATATACATAAATGGTAAGCTAAATAAAGAAAATGTTGCATTTTTAAATGAAGATGACATGATTTTTATAAATGGATTAAAGATTACATATTATAATACTTCTTTATTGATTGAAGGGAATAAGGCATTATATGAAACAGATCTTTTTGAATGTGATACAGAACAAATAAAATTTGAAGGATTTCCTGAATATAAAAGATCACCACGAATTATAAAGAAATGTCCTGAAGATACTGTCGAATTCAAAAAGCCGCCTAATAAAGTTGAAAGAAGAAAAGGACAGCTTGCAAGAATTTTAGTTCCTCCTATAGTTATGATGATAATAACAGTTGCAATAAGTTTTATAGCACGAAGAGGAATATATGTAATTATGAGTATTGCTGGTACATCTATGAGTGCAATATTCTCATTAACATCTTATATAAGTGATAAGAAAGAAAGTATAAGAAAAAATAAATTAAGAAAAGAAGTTTATGAAAGATATCTTCTTGATTTAAGAAAAGAGTTAAATGAATTAAGAAAAAGACAGATAGAAGCATTAAGATATCAAAATCCAACACTTAAAGAAATAGATAATATGACAAAATATTATAGCAGCAGAATATATGAAAGAACATATACAGATGAGGATTTCCTGAATATATCTATAGGACAAGCTGATGCAGACCCAAGTTATAATATGAAAATTTCTAATGATTCTATTGAAATGGAACGAGACGATTTATTAGAGGAATCAAAAAGAATATATACAGAGTTTAATATAGTAAACAATATGCCTATTACAGTGGATTTAAAGAAAGCGCATTTAGGGATTGTTGGTGAAAAGAAATATGTTCAGGAACAGTTAAATATTATATTTGCTCAGCTTACATTATTTCAAAGTTACAATGATTTAGAAATAATTCTTGTTCATAATGAAAAATATAGGGATGATTTCAGCTGGCTAAGATGGTATCCACATTTTAAAATAAGTGCAATTAATGTAAGGGGACTTATTGATACAGAAAGGATAAGAGATCAGGTTCTTGGAAATATATCAAAAATATTAAAGGAAAGAGAAATGAAACTTTCTGAGAAAAAGGAAAAGATTAAATTTCTGCCACATTATCTATTTGTAATTGACGAGCCAAGCCTTATAATGAATCATTCAATAATGCAATATTTACAAAGATATGATTCCAATCTTGGAATATCAATAATATATACTAGTGAATTAAAAGCTAACCTTCCAGAAAACATAAGAACCGTAATTACTTTAGATAATTATGAAGAAGGAACTTTGGTAATAAATGAAGGGGCTTTAGTAAATAAGAAAATAAAATTAAATCATGTTGATATAGAACTTGAAAATTTATCAAGAAGATTATCATGCATTGATCATGTTAAAGGAATGTTTAATCAGATACCAGACAGTATAACTTTTTTTGAGATGTATAAGGTAAATGGTCCAAGAGAATTAGGAATAGAAAATAGATGGAAAAAGAATCAGGCATATAAAACCCTTGCAGTACCTCTTGGAGTAAGAGGTAAAGAGGATTATGTAAACTTAAATCTTCATGAAAAAGCTCATGGGCCGCATGGACTTGTTGCAGGTACTACAGGTTCTGGTAAGAGTGAAATAGTACAATCGTACATACTTTCATTAGCAGTAAATTTTCATCCTTATGAAGTAGGATTTTTACTAATTGACTATAAGGGTGGAGGAATGGCAGGTTTATTTAAAGATCTTCCTCATTTACTTGGTACTATTACAAATCTAGATGGATCTGAAAGTATGAGGGCTATGGCATCAATAAAGAGTGAACTAGCAAGAAGACAGCAGATTTTCAATGATTATGGTGTAAATCATATTAACCAGTACAATAAATTATTCAAAAATGGAGAAGCAGATGAGCCAATACCTCATTTATTTTTAATATCAGATGAATTTGCAGAGTTGAAAAAAGAACAGCCGGAGTTTATGAGTGAATTAGTCAGTGCTGCTCGTATAGGAAGAAGTTTAGGAATACATCTGATTCTGGCAACTCAAAAACCATCAGGGGTAGTTGATGATCAAATATGGAGTAACTCAAAGTTTAAACTTGCACTTAAAGTTCAAAATGAATCTGATAGTAATGAAGTTATTAAGACTCCAGATGCTGCAAAGATAACTCAGGCTGGTAGAGCATATCTTCAGGTTGGAAATAATGAAATATATGAATTATTCCAATCAGCATGGAGCGGGGCAGCATATCAGGATAAGGAAGAGGATAATTCAATAGATAACAGAGTATATCTTGTGAATCAGATGGGACAGGGAGAACTGCTTAATAATGATTTAAGCAGAGGAACTGATGATTTAAAACTTAAGGCAACAGAACTTGATGTATGTGTTGATTATATGAATAAACTTTTCTCAAGCTATAATATTGAAGGTGTTAGAAAGCCATGGCTTCCGCCGCTAAGTACTAAGATTGTATCACCATATATTAATGAAGATTTAATAGGTGATGTGAGTGAATTTAAACAGCTTGATACATGTGCTGCAATAGGAGTTATAGATATTCCTGAAATGCAGGCACAGAATGAATATAAATTAAACTTTGTAAAAGATGGAAACTTTATTATTTTTTCATCTTCTGGATTTGGAAAAACTACTACATTAACAACTATTATATTATCACTGGCAGTTAAAAATTCACCAGAAAATCTGCAGTTCTTTATTTTAGATCTTGGTAATTCAGGTTTAATTGCAATGAAGGATCTGCCTCATACAAGGGACTATATAAAGTTTGATGATGGGGTGAAATTTAATAAGTTCTGTAAACTTATTGAGGAAGAAGCAAAGAAAAGAAAAAGACTATTTGGTGAAGCAAGTGTTGCTAATTTCAGTATGTACAATGAAGTTAGTAAAGAAAAACTTCCAGCTATATTTATCGTTATAGATAATTATGATGCAATAAAGGAAGTGTCTATGGAAGCAGAGGAATTCCTCCTAAGAATAACAAGGGATGGAGCAGGTATTGGAATATTTACAATAGTAACAGCATCAAGACAGAATGCAGTAAGATTTGCAATACTGAATAATTTTAAGAATAAGATATCACATTATCTGTTTGATGAAACAGAGATGAATACAACTATAGGACGTAGTGCATACAAGATATCTGATATTCCTGGAAGAGCAATGGTTAAAGTTGATAATGTAAGTGTTATGCAGGTTTATACTTCTGTTGAATTTAATGATGAAATAGAGTATACAAATAAAATACTTGGAATAGTTGATAAGATGAGAAATTCATATACAGGAGACGAAATTGAAGGTATAAGAATGCTGCCAGAAGTATTGTCTTTAGATAAGCTTAAAGAATTTGCACGAGGAAACAAAGACAAAAAGAAAATACCAATCGGTTTAGATGCAGAAGATGTAATGACTCAGTATATAGAAATGAACGGTGGTATAAAGCTGGTAATAGGTGGACAGCAGACTGGTAAGACAAATATTTTAAAAATAATATTATCTCAGCATAATAACATAGAAACATATCTTGTTGATTCAAAAAATTCAGATTTATATGTTTATAAGAATGATGTAAATAAGTATATTTCATCAGCTGATGAAATAAAGGCATTAATGGAAAAACTTCAGGAAATTATTGATGTAAGACATGAAGCATTTGAAGATAAGAGAAAAACAGAGGAAGATCTAATACCAAAGATTTTCTATACATCTTTAGATCCAGTTATTGTTTTAATAGATGATTGTGACAACTTTATTTCTCAGGTTAATTTAATTAAAGAGATTCCAATTAAAAATTTAATAGAAGAAGCTGCTAATGTTGGAACTACATTTATTGCAACAGTACAGGCATCAGGTCTTAAGGGATATGATGATATAACAAAAATGTTTAAGGGTGCAATTAATGCAGTTATATTAGGAAATCCAAATGACCAGACTATAATTCCTACATATGTAAAAGGAGCCAAGGCAGTTATGGATATAGGATACTTATATAATAGAGGTCAGGCTAAAGCTATAAAAATACCTAAAGTAAAGTCTTAAATATTAATTAGCTAATATATTAATTTATATATTAAATTAAACTTAGAGAGAGGAGAATGAATATTGAGTGAGAAAATAAAAATATTTCTCGTAACTATTAGTGTTGCAGCAATATTTTCTACTGGTTCATTTGTCGCTGGACGTGAAATTACACATAGGCAGATATTATCATCCACGACAAATAAAGAAAAGCCAGAAGTCAATCAGTCTACAGATATTGCAATTGTAAATCAGGATATGGGGGTAGACTACAATGGAAAAAATGTTAACTATGCTGAAGATTTAATCAAATCAGTTGATAGTGATTTTGTGCTTACCAATAGGGAAGCAGCAAAAAAAGGGTTAGAAGATGGACGATATGGGGCCATGATAGTGCTACCAGGTAATTTTTCTAAAAATATAACTACTATAAATGATGTTACACCATCTAAAGTGGAGATTTACTATGAAGAAAATAAAGCACTTGAATCAGAAAATAAACTTATAGTATCTGCAAAAATTTCTGATTTCGAGAAAAAGCTTAACAGTAAGCTGAGTTATATGTATGTTTCTTCAGTTTTCAGTGAACTGCATAGGGGACAAGACTGTGTAAATGAGATTCTTCAAAATGATGATGAGGATTTAGAAGCTCTGAATTCTATAAATAATTTTGATATTTTACAGTCAATTAATCTGACACAGCTTGAAGATCAGGATATAAATATAGAAAATTTAGATTTGAATAAGAATTTCTCAGAAAATAAAGAAATAATTGAACAGATTGATACATTATACAGAGACAGACTTTTAGCAAAAGAAAAAAGTTTTGATGAATTTAGAGGAGAATTACTAAATGTAATAGGTAATGAAAATTCAGGTATTAAATCATTTAGAAAAACCATTGAAGATATGACGCCTGAACAGCTGAAAGAAGCTTTAACAAAAACACATACTTATAATTATAGTTCCTTATCAAGTGATTATAATATGAATATTGATGAAGTGAGCAATTACATAGAAGAATTCACTAAAGAAGGTGGATTAATAGATAATTTGGCGGGTACATATAAATATAATATTTTATCGGAATTAGATAAAAACGCTAAAATCAGTATAAATAATATTAATGAGAACATAGAGGAAACTATAAAAGCTGCTAGTAACAGTATAGATACTATTGAAAAAGACCAATTAAATAATCTCAATATTATACAGAGAAGTATTGCTGTTAATAATAATGATCCTATACTAGAATCATTGAGGCAGGAAGCTATATTATATGGTGATATTGTGAGTGAACTTATAATAAGCAATCCTGATGTGTTTGAAAGTGTTTATAAAAATGCTGTTATTCGAAATAATGTATCTCATTACAGCATAGTGCTCAATCCAGAGGAAGGTATGAGACCAGGAAATACGTTTTCTGACTGGAATACTTTGAAAACATATATTATAAATAACTCAACTCAGGATAGTTCTTTTATAACAAACAGAATGAGTAAATATAAGAAAGCGCATAATGCTGAATTAGAGAATAATGTAAAACTAGTTGGAGATTCAATAAGCAGCCTTAAAAATGTTAAAGATGAATTAATGGATTTATTGAAGTCTACTGAGAACCTTAGAAATAATTCAGAATACAAGTATTTAGGACGAGTGTTTGACAGTGAATCAGAAAAACCTATAGATGAAAGATTAAAGCTTAATGAACAATTTATAGATGAAATAAAACTTAATATGCTTGGTCAGTATAAAGAAGATTTACTAAAGACTATGGAAGAAAACAATAGTAAAATTGTTGATGATACTAAAGAAAAAGTTGAAAAGGAAGTTGAACAGGTAATTATTGCAGAGAGTCCTATTGATGTAAATAAAGTTCTTGAAATATTTGATGAAAATTATATGATGAGATTCAGCAGATTATTAGAAATGACTGATAATATAGATAAGACTGAATCATCAGTAAAGAAAGATGCTGAAGTTTCAAAACTGTGGAATGAATATGATAATAAAAACAATGAATTAAATGATCTGGTTAATTCTCATATTGATAAATATGATGAAGCATTTTTGAAAATAACAGAAAATGCAGATAATCATATTATTACAATGCAGCAAGATTTGGATGCAGGTATAGAATCAGCACAACAGCAGGTAGAAGAAGCTTTAGAAAATGCTAAAAATACAAAGATAAAATCTTCTGCTTCTAATAGAAAAAAATTAAATTCATTGTCTAATGTATTGACTAATACAAGAGTAGGTACTGTTGAAAATAATAATATATATGATTTTATTATAAATCCAGTATCAAAAATTAAGACTCAGAATTTAGCAGCAGCTATAGAGAAACCAGTTGTTAGTAATCAATATATATTTGAGATTGTATCAGGATTAATATTAGTTATATGTGCTTCTATATTTATAACAACAATTGGAATGTATGCTTTATATAAAAAATTAATAATAAAGAAATAGTATAGTTTAAACTGCTTTAAAATAATGATTGCATTATCATAATTTTTAAGGCAGTTTTTATTAGTTTAGTTGTTTTATGTTATAATTTGTTTAACATAGCTTGAGT
>JBJEJM010000183.1:0-3287 GCA_051878075.1 Clostridium sp.
AACTTTATTTGATGACTTTAATCCATCCTTACCTGCATCAATAGTTAAATTACCGTCAGTTACTAATAGTGAATCCTTACCTGTTATACCATCATTGACAGCATTGACAATTATATTTCCGCCTTCAATTACTAAATCATCCTTACCCTTTATTGCATCATTGTAGTTTCCATTTACTATTAATGATCCGCTGCTTCCTATAAAAGTAATATTATCTTTACTATAAATTGCAGCATCAGGTGTATCTGTACTCTCCTCTTCATATACATAATTTTCACTGTCATTCACTATATTTTCTGAATTATCAGCTAAAGCAATTACTGTCTTTTCTGAATCCTTTATAAAAATAGGTGAACTGCTGCTGCTTGTAATCTCAACACCATTTAATAAAAGATTTACATTACTGTCCTTAGCATCTACAATAATCTGTCCGTCATCCAATGTTCCTGAAATACAGTAGGTACCTCCAGTTTGAATTGTAATAATATTATCTGATATAGATACCCCTGCAGTTATTCCATTTAAATTAATTTCCTCTCCAAGTTCTATATATGTATCTATTTTATCTATCCTTTCAGTACCGTTTCCTGAAACCGTAACTTTCACGTCTGATATACTGTCTGAACATCCTGCTAAAAATACTGTAAGTCCTAGCAATGTTAATAACTTAATCAATTTCTTTTTCATCAAAATCCTCCTGAGCTGCTTTTCTTTTGAATGTATTTATTTTAACAGCCTAATCTTAACAATGCCTTAATGAATTATTTTTATATTGGTAAATATATTTAAAAATTATCAAAATATAATCTTTAAAATATCTTTAAGTGAAAACTCAAATTCTTTATAAAATAAAACCCGAGAAAATCACAATATTAAATTTTCTCAGGTTTTATTTTATTTTTTATTTCTTATAAAACTTTAATTTCCAGAATCATTGCTGTATTTAAATTCTCTAAGTTTGGCATCCTCTTCTTTTGAGTCTATTGAATCATTATGCATTCTATAAAATGTTAATATAGCACCAAACAAACATATAGCTCCTGCAGTTATATAAACCCACTTCATTCCATACATAAATGCATCATTTCTTCCTTCAACAAAATCAGTAACCCTGTATCCTATTTTAGAGCTCATCTTTGTATATAAAAGTGTTGTTGAAAGTGCTATACCAGATACAATTCCTAAATTTCTTACTAATGCATTAATGCTGCCTGCAATACCAAACTTATCTTTAGGAACAGTTGACATTACCAATGAATTATTAGGAGATTGGAATATCCCCATTCCCACGGACATAATTGCAATGAATATTACCATTACTATAACTCTTGAATGATCACTTAATGTTGCCATAAGAAATAGTCCGATACTTCCAATGATAAGTCCAATAAATGTTAAAAATTCAGAACCTATCTTATCAGATAAGCTTCCACTAATTGGAGCAACTACCATCAAAACTAATGGATAAATCATAAGGATCATACCAGCTTTTTGTGGTGAGAAATTCATTAAATCCTGAAGATAAAATGGTAAAATTATATTGTGGCAGAATATTGCTACAAAGCTTACAAATCCACAGAATATACTTATTGAAAATAATTTATTCTTAAACATATCAAGCTGCATCAAAGGTTCCTTTATTTTTTTCTCTAATGCTATAAAAAAAACAAAGCATATTGCCGCAATAACAAAACCTGCTAAAATTATTGGAGATGTAAACCCTAAATTTATTCCTTCATTAAGAGATAGGAACAATGGAACTATTGTAAAAAAGAATAATAACGCTCCCAAAACATCAATTTTTTCGCTATTCTTTCTCTTTGCTTTGGGTAAAAGCTTAAAAGCATAAAATAAAGCAATAGCACCTATTGGAACATTGATCAGGAAAATAAATTCCCAATCAAGTGCTCCAACAATAAAACCTCCCAATCCAGGACCTACAAGTGAACCTAAAGCAACAGCTGTACCATTAATTCCAAGTGCCTTTCCTCTTTCATTTTTAGGAAACACTTCTGTAATTATTCCCTGATTATTTGCCATGGTTCCTGCTGCACCAATAGCTTGTATTATTCTTGCTAAAATTAATACATTAAATGAATTAGTTATTCCACATAAAAAAGATCCAAATGTGAACATTAAAAGTCCAATTTTAAAAACCGTAGTTTTCCCAAACATATCACCTAGTCTGCCAAATATTAGAATAATAGCTGAAATTGTAATTAAATAACTAGTTACAACTAACTGAATCTTTGAAGTTGTAACACCTAAAGCATCTGCCATCTTTGGAAGTGCAACATTAACAATACTTCCATCTAAAGTTGACATAAATGTTGCTATAATAATAATTATAAATATTGTCCATTTATTATTTTTATCTTCCACTATCAATTTCTCCCTTCCTTAAATACTGACTCTTTTCAAAAATCTTTTTTATAATTTTTATTGTTATTTCTTTCTCATCTTTTGTTAAATCTTCAGTCATAAAACTAATTATCTTTTGTATTTCAGTATGTATAACAGGCATTATTTCCTTTGCTTTACAAGTTAAATAAAGCTTATATGCCCTACCGTCTTTTTCATCCTTTATCCTATATATGAAGTTGCTTTGAATCAACTTGTTTATTGTCCTTGCAGACATTGCTCTGTCATTTCCAATTTCCCTGCTTATACACATTTGACTTCTGCCTTCTTCTTTTTCAATAACTATAAGATACGGATATGCACCGCTGCTTAAACCGTATTTTTTTAATACTCGATCCAGATAACTCTGTGTGTTTCTGTATATTTTATTATTAAACATTATTAATCTATCTATATATATCACCTCTAAAATAATTGACTAGTCAACTTTCCTTTATATACCATATTACTACTAACAAGTTGATTAGTCAACTTTTTCCATGGATGTAATCTTTATCTTCAGACTGCGGATAGACTGCTTTCTCTAAACCAATAATAAAGTATATATAAAAAAAGCCAGCTGAATCTATATTTATAAATTTAGCTAGCCAACAATATTTTTCTGTTCTTTTATATTGGTAAATATCTTTAAGAATGAGCAGAAATTAATATACTATTCTATCTTTTACAATAAATTTTAATAGCTTCTGCCATGAATTCTGCAGTTCCTTCTCCATTCTTATCTATATTTTCTTTGAACCTTTCATCATTTACATACATCATTCCAAGACACTGAAGTATTTCTTTTGTACATTTGTAATAATATTTAGTAATATGATTCTGCCATTTTGTAACAAGCTTTTGAACCCTTTCATCATCTGGATTAA
>JBJEJM010000184.1:0-3287 GCA_051878075.1 Clostridium sp.
CTAATCCTCCATGCTTAATCAATATAAAATCAGGATTAACTCTTTTTAAAAGACTATAAAACTGGTATTGCTGCCTGTTACTTACACTAAAATGAGGAATATCTCCATAGTTTTCTACTAAGTGCTTTAATGAATCCTCTTTTTCATTTCCACTATCATATACTGGATCATGGTGGAATACTAATGAACCTTCTACTTCAATTCCAAGTTCTCTTAGTACTGTTATTAATCCATGTGAATATGCAGAACCTGTAGATGTAAATCCCTTAACTCCCTTTAATTTTTTCCTTAATTCTGCAACTAATGGCTCTACTCTTGCATGTTCTTTTTTAATATAATCCTCTACAATTTCTTCTCTATGAGTAACTCTTCCTATTTCCCTGAGCCATGCATCTGTACCTTTAAATCCATATGGCTGTGGAGCTTTTATTTCAGGAACTCCAAATAACTGTTCAAGACCTGCTGAGAGATAAGAAGATAATGTGTAACAGAAACTTACTGTTCCAGCTGCAGATGATAATTTTTCCAAGTCTTCAACGCTTGCCAAATCTACTACAAAGTTAACTCTTAACCCTAACTCTTTAAACATAGGTGTATATACATCAGATCCCCAGAGAGTTATTATATTAATTAAATCATCTTCTTTTTTAGGTTTTTTATTTACTATTTCTCTTAATATTCCATGTTGAGTTACATCAAATCCTGTAGTCCAGTGCTTTGACTTAAATCCTTCACATATAAGTGGTACAACTGGAATATTTAATTTTTTCTTATATTCAGCTGCCACACTTTCAATATCCTCACCTATAATTCCAGTTGCACATGCAGGTTCAATAAATATGGCTTTTGGCTTATATCTTTCATAAGCATCTTCAATTGTCTGTTTCAATTTTTTTGTAGCTCCAAAAACCATGTCATCTTCCAGTAAATTTGTACTTATGATTTTTACATTTTCAACTGGAAGTTTTCTTCTAGCAAGTCCAAAACGAAACATCTTATTATTTCCAACCTGTCCTGCTCCACATCCTATTGGTGAATGCTGTATTAACACTGCATCCCTTATCTGACCTGCTTGACATTCTATCATTTCGTTAGAGCATCCAGATCCCTGTGCAAAAGGACCTTCAATTTCACACAACCTGCATCCAGCTTTTCTTCTTCCACATCCTCTTCCACTATAATCTGACTGTTTAATCAGTTCTGATGCACTTCCATCCCAGGCAATTATTGTTCCTAACCTTGTCTCTCTTTTTTCAACATTACTTACATCAAGATTTAATTTACTCATTGCTAATTTCCCCTCTTTCTTTTTAGATAAAAACTAAAGTATTTACGCCACTTTGTTCATTTTTCCTATATAAGGGTATTAAAAAAGAACATATGTACGTTGTTACATATATTCTCTAGCTTACTAGTCAAATATAATTTCATTTACTATTTAAGTTACTAAACTACAATTTAATTTAATAAAAAGGATATATGATTTTTTTACATATATCCTCTAGATTACTAGTCAAATACATTATAATTACTTAAATATATCAGTTACTGTTATACAGCTTTCAATAATTTTTTAGAAATTAATCTTGAAATAAAATGATAATAAAAAAACTACTTTCTTAAGATATGAAAGCAGCTGACTCAGACTTTCTTATCTTTCAGATCTAACTTAATCTGTAGGAATTAGCACCTTGATTAATAATGATATAATCAGGTTGCTGGACTTCATAGGGCCTATCCCTCCATCACTCTTGATAAGGTATTAAATTGTATTCCTAGTAACTTGATATACTTAGTATATTATAAAATATTATGCGTGTCAATACTTTTTAACTATATTTCCTTTTTATTCCTAATGAATTCAATACTACAGAAATTGAACTTAATGCCATAGCTGTACTAGCAGTTTCTGGAGTTAGTTTTCCAAAGGCTGCAATAGGAATTGCGATTATATTATAAATTATTGCGAGAAACAGGTTACTTCTTATTTTTTTTATTGTGCTTTCAGATAAATTCATAGTTCTTATAATCTGTTTTAAATCATTACCAAGTATTACAATATCACTGCTTTGAATTGCAGCATCTGTACCACTTCCAATAGCTATAGATACATTTGCTGCTGCTAACGCAGGTGCATCATTTATTCCATCACCCACCATGACAACAAATCTACCTTCATCTTTTAATTTATTAATTATATGAACTTTATCTTCAGGCATCATTTCTGAATAGATTTCTTCAATTCCAAGATTCTGACCTATATTTTCTGATATTTTTGCATTATCTCCAGTCAGCATAATTACATGAATTCCCCTGTCTTTTAAATTCTGAATTGTATAATCTGCTCCTTTCTTTATCTCATTATTTATTTTAAACATTGCTTCCAGCTTATTATCAATCTCAATGTAAACATTGATAAATTCATCATCCTCTAACTGTTTAAAACATTTTTCTGATATTTTTATCAATTTATTGTTTCCGATTTTTATTTTTTTTCCACTGACTGTACCAATAACTCCTTTTCCAACTATTGCTTTAAATTTATCTGGTTCCATTAAATTTAAACCTTTATCCATTGAGTACCTGCATATTGCTTTACCCAGATGATGTTCAGATTTCTGTTCCAGGCTTCCTGCTAAAATACTCAGTTCATCATCAGTATATTTACTTTCTTTATTTAACCTTATTATTTCATTAACACTACAGATTCCATTAGTAAGAGTTCCTGTTTTATCAAACACAATTGTATCTGCTTTAATAATATCCTGAAGTGCCTGAATATTTTTTATGAGAATTCCCTTTGATGCACTAACACCCATTCCTAATGATACTGCCATTGGTATTGCAATTCCCAATGCACATGGGCAGGATACTACTAATATTGAAACAGATAATAATATTGACTTTTCAATATAAAAACTTGAAGAATTATATACATAAAAATACCAAAAACAGAAAACAGCCAAAGATATGATCAATACAGCTGGTACAAAAATTCTGCTTATTTTATCAGTTATCTTTTGAATATTAGGTTTAGATATCTGCGCTTCTTCAACTAAACGTACGATGGATGCTAGTACTGTATCCTTTGGATATTTGGTAATTTTTACTTTAAAATTACCTGTACCATTTAATGTACCCGCTGATACCATATCACCTTTACTTTTTTTGATTAATTCACTTTCTCCTGTAAGCATTGATTCATCTATAAAAGATTCTCCCGAAATAACCTGCCCGTCAACTGGTACTACTTCACCTGGATAAATTGCAGCAACTTCACCAATTAT
>JBJEJM010000185.1:0-3268 GCA_051878075.1 Clostridium sp.
AATATCCATTATACCAGCTTTCCAATTCTCTATAATTCATCTTTTTATTTTTTCTTCATATATAAATTCATTATTCTATATGATGTTTAACATCCTTAATCCATTCTGCAATCTCAGCTTCTGGTGTTTCCAAATGATCTTTTCCCTGGGAATCGAATTGTATTTCTTTTGCACAAATAACATCTGCACCCTTACATTTATTCTTAATATCTTCAATGACATGACCAGGCCATCCTCCATTTGTCATGAAAGGAATTACAGTTTTTCCGCTCCACTTCTGGCTATCAAGAAATGTAAGAACTGCAGGTGCCATTGTATACCACCATGTAGGTGTTCCAACAGCAATCACATCATAATCTGCTGCATTTACTCCAATATCCTTGATTGGAGGTTTGTATCCTCTATTTACTTCATACTGTCCTTGATTTACAACTTCATTATATGTTCCCTTGTAAGGCTCAACTGTATCAATTCTTACAATATCTGCATTTGTTTCTTTTTGTAATTGTTTTGCAATACGTTCAGTATTTCCATTTGACCATGAATAATATACTATCAACATTTTGCTCATGATCCTGCCCCCTTAATTAATTAAATTTATCTATAGCAAGTGGTATTACAATGATTCATTGTGAAATCTAACTGCTATATGCTTATTTCATTGACTTACAATCTGTTATAATCAGCATCACTTACTGGTTCACCCCATTCATTCCTGCAGTTTTCACCTGGAACTTCTGCTGCTATGTGTGAAAACCAGCTGTCTGCTTTTGCTCCATGCCAATGCTTAACTTCTGGTGGAATTGTAATCACTGTTCCTGGAATAAGACTTACTGCTTCTTTTCCTTCTTCCTGATACCATCCTTCACCAGCTGTACATATAAGAATCTGTCCGCCGCCTTTATCTGCATGATGTATATGCCAGTTATTACGGCATCCTGGTTCAAATGTTACATTTGCAAGAAATAAACCACAATCAGGTTTTGTAAGAGCATTCAAATATGAATCACCTATAAAATATTGTGCAAACGCTTCATTTGCTTCTCCTGTTCCAAAAACATTTTCTTTTTCAAACTCATCTCTGTCCATTATTTTCATAATATATACCTCCTATTATTTTCCACACTTCTTTATTTTCTTAAATTTCCTTCATTATCATTACTAAAATTATTTCTTTATTTTATAGACTTTATTGAATTTATAAATTATATTTTCCTATTTTAACCATTTTTTAATTTCTTTTTCAGAGTTGACTACGCTTCCTCCATAAATAGCTAATTCTTTTTCTACTTCTGCATCTGGACAGATTGTTTTTATATCTTTTATACTCCTGCCCATCCCGCTTCCTTCATGAGTACAGAAAGGTCTTATTGTTTTGCCTGTAAAGTCATACTTTTCAAGGAAAGTAAAAACTGCCATAGGCATAGTTCCCCAATAATTTGGATATCCAAGATATATAGTGTCATATTCATCTATGTTATCAAGATAATGCTTCAATTCAGGTCTTGCATTTTCTTTTTGATCATTCATTGCTTCATGGATGCAGTCATTATAATTTTTTGAATATTCATGTACCTGCTCAATCTTAAATAAATCTCCACCTATTAACTTTTGAATCATACCTGCAGCAATCTCTGTGTTTCCAATCTCTAAATCTTTTATCATTCCATTCACGTAATTTTCATCTTTTCTTGAAAAAAATGCGATTAAATGCGCCATTTCACTAATACCTCCTTTTCCTTTGTCTATATTATCCCATAATCCTCCTTGACCTTGAATCTCCTATTTGTTACCATAGTTTTAACTAAAAGTTTATACTAATTCGGAGGTGCTTCCTTATGTTTAATCCCTTACTTAGTACATTCATTGCAGCGGCAGATCTAGGCAGTTTTGCTAAGGCTGCAGAACATCTATATATTTCACCTACAGCTGTTATGAAGCAGATAAATGCTTTGGAATCACATATTAATCTACAGCTGTTTGAACGGACTCATACTGGAATTCATCTTACTAAGGCTGGTTCTATGATTTATGAAGATGCAAAATTTATAATAGATTATTCAAAAAAAGCCTTAGCCAATGCTAAAGCGTCTGCTTACGAAAATGATACTGTATTTTGTGTAGGTACATCACTTCTAAATCCTGCAAAACCTTTTATGGATTTATGGTATCGTGCAAATAAGGATTTTCCTGATTACAGGCTTCATCTTGTTCCATTCGATGATAATCATGAAAATATACTAAGTGTAATTTCCAGTCTTGGAGAAAAGTTTGATTTTCTTATTGGAGTGTGTGATTCCACTACATGGCTTCATATGTGCAGCTTTCTTCCTCTTGGAAAATATAAAAAGATGATTGCTGTACCAAGGGAACATCGTCTTGCAGATAAAAAACTAATCCATCTGGAAGATCTATATGGTGAAACACTTGTTATGGTAAAACGTGGTGATTCTAAAGTTAACGATTTTATCCGAAATGACCTTGAAAGAAACCATCCTTTTATTCATATAGAAGATGCACCACAGTTTTTTGATATGTCAGTATTTAATCACTGTGCTGTAAATAACAAGGTTTTATTGACAATGGAATGCTGGAAGGATGTACATCCTGGACTTGTTTCAATTCCTGTTGACTGGGATTATGCCATGCCTTATGGTTTATTATACAGTTTAAATCCATGTCCAGATGTAAACAGATTTGTTGAAGCTGTCAAAAAAATTATTTGATTTTTTATATTTTTACAGCGTTGCAACTTTTTAGCAACGCCGTTCATATTTTTTCTGCAAAGCAGTGATGTTCTTTTTCTTCTTTTTTGATATATTTTTATTGATGTCTTTTTTATTGTTTGTGCTTAAAATTGCTATTTCTTCTTAATAACACAGTCTTTTCTATAAAATGCTATTCCATATTTTATTATATCTTCATATCCTTCTTCTTTAAGATCAGAGTCATATTTGTTTTTCTCAATCTGATTTAGTGCCTCATCACATAAAGTAAAGAGCTCTTTTGGTCTACTGCATACTTTAAGTTCAAGGATTATACATTTTTTGAAGATAGATACTGGCTTCATGAATATATCACTTCGTCCATTGCCAGATTCCCTGTTAGATTTCACAATATATCCCTTCATGCCTGAAAGAACTCCAGTCACAAAGCCATGATAGAAATTTTCATATGCATCATTAAAACTTATTGTTGATTGAAGAAGTTCATTTAATATTTCCTGAAATTTTTCTACATCTCCATCTATAACTGCAGTATACAAAGG
>JBJEJM010000186.1:0-1551 GCA_051878075.1 Clostridium sp.
ACAAAACTGCTCTATAAATCTAAACAATACTTCTGCTGACCTTGATTGCCTAAATAGTATTGATACTAATACTTACATAAAAAATACCATAATCCCTAAAAACCTTTATGTAATAAATGAAAATAATATGACTAAGGCTGAACAGACAATGATAGCAACACTACAAGGACTTATTGCCTCAAAAACTGATAATCAGATTTATATTCTGTCTTCAAGTGAACCTGACTATGAAATCTGGTTAAATGATTTAAAAAACAGTTATAATGTTAAATATAGAGTAATTAATAACCCTTGGGATTTAATCAATAAATTTAAATCATTTATTAATGGTTACGTGCTGTATAGCAGTTCTAAATCTCCATCAATAAACAATGCCTGTACTCTTGCTTCATTGAAAAATTCCATTGCCATAGATGAATCTATAGAATGGATTTTAAATAAACATGGAGTCACAAATTTAATTAAAGATTGCAGAGATACAGATAAATACTGGGCATTTGATAATCTTTGGGACTCAGGTCTAAATCACTCAACAGTAATAGAATTAGCACCTGACAAATTTACTCCTCTTCGTGATTATGCAATATTATCAAAATCTTTAATTTTCTATGAAGAAGATGTGCATGATTATGATTTAAGAGAAAAAATATTTAGTTCAATGTGTGACAATGGACGTATTTTAGGCTGGGGTCCTGATGAACATGGTAATGTATCACTTGCATCAAAATACGGTATTAATATGATTGCTTCTGACTGGTCATATAATCTTTCTGTATTAAGCTCTTTTAATTCAGAATCTTACATGGAGAAAAATAAAAAAGAGATTAAAAATGAAGATGGATTTCATTATGTGACTTTTATTATGTCTGATGGAGATAACCAGCAGTGGCTTCTTGGAAGTAACTATAGTAATAAAAACTGGTTTGGTTCTCCTTATAGAAAAGACTTTAATCTAGGATGGTCTTTAAACCCTTCTCTATATTACTTAGCACCTACTGTTTTTAATAAATATTATGAAAGTGATGATTCTGATAACTTTGTAACTGCTCCATCTGGAAATGGATATATGTATCCTAGTAAGTTTCCACAAGATAAATTAAGCAATTACACTAATATATTAAATGATTATATGAAACTGGTTAATCAGCATTATGTGTTAATTCTTGATGATGAAGCTTTTTATAGAAAAGATCTCTGGGATAAATATACCTGTAATTCAAATATAGATGGACTTCTTTATCTTAATTATGATAAGAACAATAGCTATGAAGGTAAGATAGTATGGTCCAACAATAAACCTGTAGTTTCCTGCAGAGACCTGCTTTGGGCTGGTTTAGAAGATGAAAATGAACTTATTGCCAATATAAATAATAGAGTTCTTGCAGGCTACACTAAAATAGATGATATACAATCATATACTTTTGTTTATGTTCATGTCTGGAGCAATACTATGGATAACGTCTATAATGTTGTAAATACACTGAACAAAAATCCAAAAGTTAAAATAATATCTCCTAATAATTTTATGCAGTTAATTAAAAATAACGTAAA
>JBJEJM010000186.1:1651-3258 GCA_051878075.1 Clostridium sp.
TATTCTTGTGATTCTTCATCTGAAAGCACTGGTCTTGTTGAACTTTCAATAGCTCCTTCTCCATTATTGTTATATTCCATAAATGAGTGATCTTCTGGAAGTGCCCCTGACATTTGATCCCATCCTTTAGAAGATATGTGAGCTCCCATCTCTGTATCTCTTATAACAGCATTAGCATCAATTGCATATGAATTAGTTGCAATCCATGGTCTGCCTAAGAAAACAGAACCTTCTTGTTCAATATTGCTAGTTAATTTAGAATTTATGATTAAGTAGCCTTTTCTTCCAGCTTGAGTACTTGGAGCAACTATATATCCTTTTGGATTGATTCCTGGTCTATCTACAGAGAATAATTCACATTCATCAAATACAGCTGTAGCACTACCAAATATAAAGTCTACATCACCTTCAATATAGCAGTTCTTATAATATTGAACTGTGTTCTGATTAGCATATAATGTATCTTGATTTGATATAAATCTGCAGTTAGTAAATAAGCTGTTATCAGATTCATTTTTTACTGCCACAGACTGCTTACTGCTAATGTTTTTATTTGCTTCTTCATCAAATGAATTTTCAAATGTAATATTAGCTGCTGTAAAATTCTTAGCTTTATTAGTTATAGTAACACTTGCAGAACCACTTGTTCCATAAGTTGCAGTTCCATCTCCACCATGTTCAGGTAATTTAATTGAACCTGCTGCAACATCATAAGTTATTATTGTATTTTCAGCATCTTCACCTATTAAAGTTACATTTGGCTTAGTTATTGTAAGCTTTTCTTTATAAACACCATTCTTTAAGAATATAACAACTTCTTCACTATTGCTGCTTGAAACAGTATCTAATGCTGCTTCTAAAGTGCTGTAAGTCTTAACTCCATCAACTTTACTTCCATTTTCTCCATCAAAAGATGCATCTACCATTAAATCTATAGATCTTTCTATTTCAACATCTGACATATCATCTTCTGTTAAATCAACAACTAATGTCTCAACATGTTTAGATAATTTTTCAACAGTCCTACTGTTATCCCATCCACCAAAGAATGCCTCTCTGCTGTATTTTCCTTCAGCATCTTCTTGTGAAAGAACTCTTCTGCTGTCAGACATTTTTAAAGCACCTCTTCCTGTGCTTCCATATTCAAATAAATTATTATCTTCTGGCAGAACTCCAGACATTTGATCCCATCCTTTAGATGAAATGTGTGGACCCATGTTAGTATTCATATAAACAACATTTGAGTTTATTTCTACCTGTGAACTTGATGGATGCCATGGTCTTCCAAGATATACGCTTCCACCTTCTTCTATATCAGAGCTTAGTTTAGAATCTAATATTAAATATCCTAATCTGCCAGCTTCAGTGTTTGGAGCTGTAATATAACCTTTTGGATTTATTCCTGGTCTGTCTACTGTGAATAATTCACATTCCTCAAATATAGCTGTTGCACTTCCAAAGATATAGTCAACATCGCCTTCTATGTAACAGTTAAAGTAATGCTGAACAACATTTTTATTAGCATATAAAGTATCCTGGTTACCTATTAATCTACAGTTAACAAAAGTTGACTTATCTGCTTCATTCTTAACTGCAACTGCCTGCTT